>DATJQV010000075.1 GCA_035505375.1 bacterium
CCACCAATCGTCAGTCGTACTGCGTTGAGTTTGTACTCACGCGTATAGCTCTTTCGCGGTCTCTTCTCCAGACTCATTCATTACCTCCGGTCTCATGCTACACCCACTTACCTTGGTGTCCATGCTACCGGGGGCACTCCAACTCACCAGGCAAGTGACTCGGTAAGTCACTCGGTAAGTGACTGGGGGAATCACTGGGGGAGTGACTGGGGGAGTGACGCACCGAGTGCTGGCGTGAGCCATGCGGTGCACAAGTTATCGTCTTAAACATCAATAAGTTAGGCTTGCTAGTGACGGTGCTTGATGAGATTAGCTGTCTCAGGCATTATGGGGTGGCTACCAACGTGAAGCGGATGGATGAACCGCGCGACTGCCCTGAAGGAGAGAGCGGTTCATCGGGAGGCAAAGCACAATCTGAAACGATTCGGGGAGACGCTTGGCGACCTGCGCGAAGACCTGGCCGTGCGCCAGGAAGCAACCATTCCCCGGGTGTGCGCCATGGAGACCAGGGTCAAAGAGGTCATCAACTCCTGCGGCGTCTCGACCTCGCAGTACGTCGCCCGCGCTGGGAACACATCCGCGACGCGTGCCTCGCGTCGCCCCGTGGACGTGTCCCCGACCCAGAAAGATCAACAAGGACGTCTTCGACACCGCTGCACCATCCCACTGGCCGCCAGCCACGACCGTAGAACCGGCGACCGCCCGCGTGGTAGCGAGCGGTCACTAGAAGAGGAGCTGTTTGTCCTATTCGGTCAGGACTATCTTCTTGCTGAACCGTTTGTCCTCAGCCGTCATGGTGCAGAAATAGACGCCGCAGGCACAAGTGCGTCCCTTGGCGTCCTGCCGGTTCCAGACGATGCTGTAGTATCCCGGCTTCTTCTCGCCGCTGGCCAGCGTGTTCACCAGCTTTCCGGAGATGTCGTAGAGCTTCACGCTGACTCGAGTCGCTCGGGGCAAGGCGTAGGCAACACGGAGCCGGTTCCTGGCCGGATTCGGGAACGGTTGAGCAAGACTCAGGACCTTGGGCAGGTTGATCTTGCCCGCCGACTGCTGCCCGCCGGGCGCGCTGTCGTCGCTCAGGATGCGCAGCTTGTAGACCTTGTTCGGTTGCGGCGCGATTGAGAACAGGCTGTGTTTGTTCTCGCTCAGCACCAGTCCCCTGAGCTTGCTGGAGTCCGACGTCTTGATGCTGACGATGTTGCCGCCCAAGGGCGTGATGCCTTTGAGCTTGCCGTCACTGCCGTCGGTCAGGTAGATTGCGCCTTGGTCCGATGGTAGGACCGCAGTGGGTCGAGTGAAGTCGCCGGTGATGATTGCCTTGTAAGTGCCGGCCGTGTCATACGCTACGATGCGGTCATTCTTCGTGTCAGCCACGTATACAAGGCCGCCTTTGACCGCGATGCCCTCTGGTGAGTGGAAGTGGAGCGAGTCGGAGCCCAGACCGCCGCGCACGAAGACCAAAGTCCCGTTGGATCGGAACTTGCCGATCTTGTGCAGGCCTTTGTCCACCAGCCAGAAGTTGCCGTCGTCGTCCCTGGTCAGGCCCATTGGCTCGGACAGGCCTGAGACCAGCCGTCTGCGACCCTGCCCGCTCTTGTGCAGCTTGTGGACGCGCTTGTTGCGGGCGTCGAGCACGAGGATACTGTCGTTGCCGACTTCAAGGATGGAGGTGACGTAGGCTAGTGAGCCTGAGTCGGTCACCTGGAAGCAGTCGAGCGAGTCGAGGTCATCACTCAGGTGCAGCACGTAGCCCGAGGCAGAGCCGACGTAGACTGACCCTCTGCCCATGCCCGAGCCGCCGCCGCCAGGCCCGCCGACACCGCCCCCACCGGCACCGCTGTTGGAGACGATGACCCAAGTGGTGCACGCGGAAACGTGCCCGGCCGAGTCAGCGCCGGTGAGCCGTACATAGTAGGTCCCATCCGGAATCGATGCCGTGTTCCAGTAGCCGAGATGGACCGCGGGACCCAGGACTTGCTGCGAATCGGGGTAAGCTGGGGTATGTGAAACTGAATCCGGCGAGACGGGCAGCCAGTTGGTCGAATCTACCTCTCTGAAGAGGAGATGGCGCACCTTGAACCAGGTATCGCCGGAAACCTCTACCGGGTCGTATGCCCAGCCGGTGAGTTCCACCGTACCGCACACAAGCTGTCCGGGGCTGGGCAGGCTGATGTGTACGACCGGTGGCGTCGGGTCGAGAATGATGGTGTCGGCATAGGGCGTGGCATTCTCGTTCCCCGCAGAGTCAAGGTAGAGTGCGCGGACAATGTGCCGGCCTGCGCCCGTACCGATGTTCCATTGGGCCAGGGTCTCGAACGGAGCCCACCAGACGTAGCCCGACTCGGGCGCGAACGTGTTCATGGCCACGTTGTCGACCCAGACGCTACCGTTGCCGTTCTCCGCGCTGGCCTCGACCTTCACCATTCCGCCCTTCCACACCCAGACCGAGTCCGAAACCGGTGGCATCAACCGGAACCGCTTCGAGAGGTCGCACCGACCGGTCAGCGACAGCAGATTGCCGGAGAACCCAGCGGAATCGGCGAGTTGCCAGAGTGTGTCGTGCAGGTTGAGAGAATCCACTCGCGTGCACCAATACCAGAACGAAAGCGCGCCGGTTGCGCCGCCATCGTGCACGCGGGCCAGAATGCTTGCCTCCAGCACGCACGAGTCACCGGAATGGGCCGTGATGGACTCAGCCGGCACGAACTGGGTCACCGTCGCAGGCGGTGGTGCGGCCGTCAGCACGGCCATGCGCAGGCTGGTATCGACTTCGCTGTTGTAGAAGCTCCACGAGTTGGCGGTTACGGTGAAGCTGCCATCCTTCACCAGGTTGACCTTGGGCACGTTCATGAATCTCATACCAGAGACCCCCGACGCTGAATCGTGAGCAGTCAGTCGCAGCGTGCAGGTCGAGATGGGCGTGAACCGTGCACCGCCATTGATTTCGACGCTTCCAGTCGGCCCAGTCGTGTCGAAGTACACGAACTGATGTGCACTGTCAGGAACCAGGGCGCTCGTACTCCACGAGTCCTTCGCCTGCACGAAGAACTTGTACCTGGACTGCCCTGACAGGTAGAGCCAACTCGTGTCGTGCGCGACCGCATCGTTCACGCAGAACCAGGCCGTCGTGTCCCCGGCGTACGGCACCGTGTCGGCAGCATGATAGGCCCACTGGACAAGACGCGCCGACTCTGCGGGCACTGACCCGTCGGAATCGGCTTCAAGACTGTGCGTCTCGAACCTGAATAGCGGCAGCGGCTCGTTGTGATGACAGCCACACATTATGCCAATCAACTCCGCGGGCGGTCGCCATACGACCGCGTTCCGGCTATAGCCGTCGTTGTCGTCCATCCCGTGCAACTCGACGTACCCCTGCCGGTAGTTCACGGTCGCGTCAAACAGCGCCGTGCCGCGCCAGCTCCACGGCACCGAACCAACGATAATCGAGATGGAGTCGGAGTTGCCGGGGGCGAGCGGGCGTGGGTCCAGCACGTAAGCTACCGAGTCGCCATTGTGCCGCAGTACGACCAAGGCATATTCGCCGACCACCGGACCTTGGGGCGTCGTGTCGTTGCCGGCATTGTGGAAATAGACGTGCGCCGTTTCCTGGTACCCGATGGCCAGTGTCGATGGCGTCATCCGCAAACTGTCTACAACCAAGTCCGGCCGTTTGATCGTGAATCCCTCTTCCGATACGAACACCGGACGCTCATCGAGCGTCGAGGAAAGCCAGCCGTTGGTCCCCGCTGGTGCCAAAGCCATGTACTGCTGGTTACTGTAATGCAGGATGTCGCCCGTGAGTGTGTCGGTGGTCGCGGGAAGCGAGACGTTGACGCTGCCCTCCCCTTCGCCCGTGTTCTTCCAGCAGACCCAGGTCTTCTTGAGGGAAGTCGGGTTCTCGAACTCGTAGATCCGCACCGAATCGTCCTTCGCGCCGCCCATCATGACGCGCCCGTTGAGCCGCTTGCCGTCAAGGGTGTGAGTCACCTGCTTGAAGGCAAAGTAGCCGGCGTTCGGCTCCATGTTGGAGGCGAACAACCCCCAATCTCCCCAGCCGCACTTGGCACACGACTTCCACCAGCAGATGCGGTTGAAGGTACCACCGGGCAAGCACGCCTCCGCCGGGGTTGATGCACATGCTTGGCCGAGGTTGCGGGCCTCTTGCAGCGAGTCCACATAGCTCGGATTCTTACGGTCGCTAACGCCGAAGCCGAACTCCGAGTTCCACAACTGAGCCGTGTCGTCGTGTGCTCGTATCACGGCACGCAGTGACTCGGCGTCGTCCGCATACTCCGCCGGGTCGAAGAATAGGGTGCGCTGATAGGGATGAACCGACACGACGTTCCAGAACCGGTGACTACTGGACGCTTTGTCATAGAAGGTCCTCAGCCAATCAACGCCGCGCACCAGTTTAAGTCCAGGGCTCGAATCCACCACGCGTCCGAGTTCTCCAATTACGATCCTGTCGGTGTCGTGTCCAGTGTGCGACCGAATCGTCTTCGCCGCCAGCGAGCATAGTTGCACGTAGAGGGCACACCTGTATTGCCAGGTAGTGTCCGATTGGTAGCCGGTATCGGGCGACCGCCACCAACCGGTCCAGCCCGGCCAAGACTTGGAGGGATCGTGCCACGAATCGCAGCCCTCGTTTGGCTCGTTCCAGATGGACCACGTGTGGATGTGGATCCGGACAGAATCAGGTAAGGAATCGACGTGATGAAGCAACGCGTTGAGATACCGCACCCAGAAGTTGGAGCTGGGCCCACTGTCCATGTACAGCGGGGGTGCATACACCGTCGTGTCGACAATCGTGTCGGGGTTGGGGGTGTCGGTACGGACAATCGTATCGATTCGCGAGCTGGCCCACTTGGGCGTCCCGACGAGCACGGCCACCGGTTCGATTCTCGCCGAATCGATGTACTTGACCTCGCTGTCCACATTGTCGAAGTGGAACGTGCCCGCGATCGATTCTATCGTGTCCCAACGGACGTAGAATGTGCCCCAGGTAGCCCCCGAGAGCTTCATGCTGTCAGCCCACTTGCCCCAGTCCGAACGCGAGTCGGGGAGGAAACACGTCGCACCCCATGGGTACAAACTCACCGTATCATGCAGCCCATCCACCCGCAGGGCCAAGTCCCAACTGTCATGCTTCGTGCCGTTGACGGTCAGACTGCCATACTTGTAAGGATTCAGGCTGTCGTAGGCGAACGAGATCGGCCCGCCGTTATGGTACTGGTTGGTGATTGTGACTTTGTAGGTCCTGCCGCGAACCGGCTGAGCGTCCTTCGTCAGCGGAAAGTCCATCCATGCCCACATCTGACGGGCAGGAACATTGTAGGCGTGAGCTATGGGATATGATGGATTGACGGAGTCCGCGACGACGACGTTGAACAACCCACCGCTGAACGTGTCTCCGCACCACCAGCTTATGTGTGTCAGACTATCAAGCGTATTTCGATAGTATTGCGTGATGCCGCCGTTTGGAACGGCAGCGATTTCGGCGACGCAGTTACCAAAAGGCACTACGTCGTAGCTCTTGGAGATGCCAAGAGCTATTGAGAACCCCGATGCGAGCAGAACTGCGACTAAGGCAGCCTGCCTCATGTTTGCCTCCTATCGTTTGATTACCTTGCTTACCAGGACTCCTGTCTTGGTTTCCACTCGGACGAAGTACAAACCGGGCCGCAACCCGGCTAGTCCAAGTTCAGTGGATGACACCTCCTTCCTGATATTCTTCACTAGCACTTGTCTGCCAGCAGCATCGTAGATGCTCAGCCGGCTGTTGATGCACGTAGGCTCGCCGAATTGGACACGGACTATCTCCCCGGCGGGATTGGGCGTCACGCGTAACTCGGACCGCGGTCCCGATACTCTTTCTGGCTCCTTTACGCCCACTGCCGCCGTTTCGGCTATCAGCACGCCGGCGTCGCCGCAGGCGACATACAAGTAGGGATCAGCCCAAGCCAACTTGTCGACAGTATTGGGCACCAAGAGAGAGCCGACGGACACGGGCATCGTTGGATTCCCGATGTCGAAGAGATGGACATCGTTCGTATAGCGGCCCCAGGACCAAGGATCCCAGCTTCCGACAAAGAGCAACGAGTCGCAGACCGCCAGAGTTGCCCCGAATTTCGGCAGGGCCATGCTGTCTATTAGGTATGGAGAGGACGGGCTGGCAACGCTGACGATGTAGAGGTTGCCGGACGCGACATACGCGAACGTGTCTATCACCGCCACGCCGCAGGCTCCATTGGGTGGAGTCAGTGCGCCGACGATTGCCGGGCTATCCGGTTGCGCGACGCTAACTATCTGCAAGCCGGAAACACCGTTGGCAACGAACGCCAACCTATTCGTCACGTCCATTCCATAGTGATTCATCATGTCCGGCAGCGCGCATGTGCCGACGAGGGCGGGCGCGCGAGGCCGGGCGACGTTGATCACATGGAACCCGTAGTCTTGTGCCACATACGCGAAGCTGTCACGAAGCGCGACATCCTCTGGGAAACCGGGTAGCGAGCACCCGGCGACGATCTGCGGGCGAAAAGGATCGGCCACGGAGACTGTTCGGAAGTGGGGGTTAGGCCACCAACCCATGTATGCGAAGCTGTCGCGCGCCGTGACAGCATCGCACTCTTTGTCCCCCATCGCCGTGTCGAGCCCCGAGATGCACGTCGGCATTTGTGGGTCCGCGACATCGAGAATTCTCAAGCCGTCCAACCCGCTTGCGACGTAGCAGTGCGTCCCCTCAACGGATGCGTCCCGAGCCTCTCCGGCCGAAAGCGCCCAAGTGTCCAGCACGGGGTTGTTCAGGTTGGAGACATCAACAATGGCCAAGCCGTCGTACTCGTCCGCCACCAGCGCTCGGTTCAAGGTGGAGTTCTCCCAAACGCCATACGGAGACCTATCCGTGGTCCGGCATGAATCAATGAATGCTGGGTGAGCGGAGTCGGCGATGCTCAGTATCTGGAATGGCTGCGGGTTCTCAACGCCGATGCCGCGACCGGACACGAACGCCAGCGGGCCGTCGAGAAAGATGTCGTAGCCGCCCAAATCATCGAGCTTGGCCAAGAGGCGCGGCGAGCTTGGTGTCGAGATGTCTAACGTGATGAAACGGACTGGGTATGGATAGCCGGCTTCCTCGTAGCTGGCACAAACCAGATTGCCCCTCGCCGTGGCAGAGCGTCCGTTGCCGCAAGGGTACGTGGCGATCTCATGCGGGCTGGCCGGGTTCGACACGTCCACAAGCGCGAAACCGCCGCTCTGGCACACGACCACCGTATTGCCCGAGCCGGTCGTGACCGAGCCTGACTCAATGCACGAGCCAAGGTCATGCAAGTTGGACGAACTGGCAATGCTGAGACAATGGAGCGTGTCGTTCCTGATGTAGAAGAGGAACGTATCTCGTATCCAGAAGTCTCCGACCGGGGCCGGGAGCACGCCGCGCTGGACCGGATTGCTCAGGCTGCTGATGTTCCAGACCTCAAGGTCGGAGTTGCTGCTGGTATAGAGCAGCGAGTCCTCAAGGTAAGACTGCGCCGTGAGCGACGGGAACTGAATCTCAGATAGCACCTGCGGGCTGTCCGGCTTGGCGAAGTTGAGCAGCGCTACTTCGCTGCCCAAGGTCAGCACGACCAAGGTATCCTTGCCCGTGACCTCCGCCGCCGGCCCCCTGCCCCACTTGCCGACAAGCCTCAGGCCCGAACCCGAGTCAGACATCGTCCTCGGTCTTCCGTCTTCCGTCCTCCGTCCTTCGCCGTGCTCGTGCAGCCACTCCATCCTCATCTTCGGTGGAATCCGACGCAGCGAATCCATGAGCACCTGCTCGCGCCAAGGCAGGCGGGTCTGCTCACCCCGCATCGGCGACGTCGCAACCGCGAACGCAACAAATCCCAACCCCAGGAGAAGAACAAACGTCCTTTTCATAGAACTATTTTAGTCCTAACCCCTCCAAGGTCAAACCGCCATCGTCTGTGCGCCTGGTTGCGCTCGGGAGAATCAGACAGTCACCCAACCAACTCATTCTAGATTGACGATTTCGATTGTAGATGGACGAACGTCGGCGGCACTTGACAGTTACGGGCTGATGGCATCGGAAGCAGGGCGCAGTGAGCCGAAGGCTGTGGGCGCGCTAGACGCCGCTTACCGGCTTGCTGTATCGCGCGAACTGGAACCGGCCCATCAGTTTCAGGTCGTTCGCCTCTCGCACGAACCCCGCGCGCTCATACAACCGTATGGCATCCCGGTTCTCGGCCTCGACGTCGAGCGCGAGCCGGTTGCAGCCCTGCTGCCGCGCCCGGCTCTCGGCATCAGCCAGCAGCAGACTGCCGAGGCCGTTCCGGCGGTACTCCGGGAATACGGCCATGTTCGCCAGATAGTACTCGCCCGGATTGACCCAGCCTGACCGGGTCGCAGGCTCGTCGACGGCCGGCGGTTGTTCTTCCTCGGTCTCCCACTGGGCCATGGCAGCGACCATTTGCTCATACGTGTAAGCCAGCAGCATTCCGGCCACGCGACTATCGACTTCGACAATCCTGACGTTCGGATATCCGAACAATCCCTCTCCGCTTTCGAATATCCCCCGGATGACGCGTTCGTAGTCCTCTCCGAACAGGGAGGGCAGAAAGGCCTTGTCGGACATCAGTATCAGGCGCAGGAAATCGTCGACGTCGTCGAGCCGGGCCGGGCGGACTTGCGAAGTCAAGCGGACAGCTCCATTCTCTGCATCAACCTAGAGACTACCCGATTTGACGACGGCGGCAAGACGGGGAGAGCCGACGCCGATTGCAGATGGGCAGAAGCGGCTGAGGCCGCGGGCCGGCTTGTTGGGGCATCCGAGCTCGGATGCACGCTTCAACGCGGCCCGCCAATCTAACACCCCGCCCGTGAGTCGCCGGTCAGCTTGACGCGACTGAGCACATCGCTAGAATCTCTCATACCGAGCCGCAAGACAATCTGCCGCCAGAGTCTGTAAACGGCTTGTAGGCCGCCGAGTCCGGCCGCGCTCGAAGTCCGGCACCGCCGGTCAGTAGACTCCACGCCGATTCGCACACACCACAAGCCAAGGAGTAGAGCATGACGATGCGCAGGTCATCTGTGTACTTCGCGATCCTTCTGGGCGGGGTCGTGCTTGTCGCCAGCACTGCCAGCGCTCTGCCTGAACCGTGGGAGCACCCGGACGGGAGCATACACTACTATGACGTGATAAGCACGCCTTCAGGCATCAATTGGAACGTCGCCCGGGATTCGGCGCAGGGACACGGCGGCTATCTGGCAACCATCACGTCGCAGGAGGAAAATGACTTTGTCTTCGCACTGGTTGACTCGGCGGCGTACTGGTACCAGCGACCCGGGTCCGGCACGCTGGCCGGCCCGTGGCTAGGCGGCTACCAGCCGTCAGGATCTTATGAGCCGGACAGCGGCTGGCGGTGGGTCACGACCGAACCCTTCGGTTTTCGTAACTGGTCCACGGGGCAGCCGGACAACGAAGGTGACGAGAACGCGCTGCATTTCGGCGAGTCGGTCGGAGTGCGCGTCCCGAACTGGGACGACCTCAACGCCGGCGATGATTCGATACGCGGATTCGTGCGCGAGCTCTCGGCCGACTCCACAACCATCGGGTTGCTGCAGGACGACAGTGCCGCATTCCCAGGCTACACCCTGTTTGCGCCGCTATCGTCCACCTCTACCTACCTGGTTGACAACAAGGGCCGGCTTGTCCACTCGTGGCAGAGCAACTACTGCCCCGGGTTGTCGGTCTACCTGCTCCAGAACGGCAACCTCTTGCACACCGCCAACGTCGCAAACCCGATCTTCTCCCTCGGCGGACGCGTTGAGGAGTTTGACTGGAACGGCACCCTCGTGTGGTCCTACGACTATTCCGATAGCCTGCATTGCCAACATCACGACGTCAAGATGCTACCGAACGGCAACGTGCTGATGATTGCCTACGAGTACAAGACCAGAGGCGAGGCCGTCGCCGCGGGCCGCGACCCGGGCAAACTCGGCCCCTCGTTCTGGCCCGACTGCTTGATTGAAGTGAACCCGGCCACCGACGGTATCGTCTGGGAATGGCACGTCTGGGACCACCTGATACAGGACTTCGATTCGACCAAGATGAACTATGGAGTCGTGGGCGACCACTCGGAACTGGTGGACGTGAACGTACAAGCGCCGGACGTGCCAGCCTATGCTTCCTCTTGGACCCACATGAACTCAGTTGACTACAACGCGCAGTTCGACCAGATAATGCTGAGCGTGCGTAACTTCAGCGAGGTGTGGGTGATTGACCACAGCACGACGACCCAGGAGGCGCGAGGACATACCGGCGGCAGGCGGGGCATGGGCGGCGACATACTCTATCGCTGGGGCAACCCCGCAGCCTATCGCGCCGGCGACAGCACCAACCAGAAATTCTTCGGTCAGCATAACGCCCGCTGGATTGAAACCGGGCTACCCGGCGCCGGGCATGTCATGGTCTTCAACAACGGCGTGCAACGTCCGGGCGGCAGCTACTCTTCGGTTGACGAGTTCATCGCCGACTGCGACAGCGCCGGCGACTATCCGCGGCCAAGCCCCGGCACGACGTTTGGCCCGGCCGCACAAAGCTGGACTTACCACGCCGACCCGCCGACCAGCTTCTACGCGGCGGTGATGTCCGGTGCCCAGCGCCTGCCTAGCGGCAACACGCTCATCAGCAACGGTACGAACGGCGCAATGACTGAAGTGACCGCCGGCGCTGACGTCGTCTGGCGCTACATCAACCCGGTCGTCGACCCGGGACCCCTTTACCAGGGCGAGACAACCGGCGTACCGAACGTGGTGTTCCGGGCGACACGTTACTCTCCTGACTACCCGGGACTGACGGGCCGATCACTAGCGCCGGGCTATCCCATTGAGTTGTATCAGACCCCGCGCTCCGGAATCAGCGAGTCCCGAGGCGCATCGACGCGGTTCGCCGGCCTTCACGCCAGTCCGAACCCATTTGGCCGGCAGACCACGATTCGCCTGAGCCCGTCGCACTCGGCATCGGTCGCGCTCGGCATCTACTCGGTGGCTGGTCGACTCATTCGAACGCTACCGGTGAACGGCAAAGAGGTCGTCTGGGACGGCGCAGACCAGGCAGGCACGCCGGTTGGCCGCGGTATCTACTGCTGTCGGCTGCAAGGCCCGGGTCTCAGCGAGTCGATGAAACTGGTTAAGGCCGAGTGACCCCGACCGCCGGATGACCCGATGATTCTATCTACGTCCAAACCGGCCAGGCGGCTTGACGCGGCAGAGCACATTGCTAGAATCTCTCACGCCGAGCCGGAAGACAATCTGCCGTTAGGGTCTGTGAGCGGCTTGCAGGCCGCCGAGTCCGGCCGCGCTCGAAGTCCGGCACTGCCGGGCAGTAGACCCCACGCCGAATTGCACGCACGACAAGCTAAGGAGTACGTCATGACGATACGAAGGTATTCATGGTCCTTCGCGGCCCTTCTAGTCGGGGTCGCGCTTATCGCCGGCCTCGCCGGCGCAGCCCCCGAGCCATGGGTCCACCCGGACGGGAGCATCCACTACTATGATGCGATAAACACGCCGTCAGGCATCAATTGGAACGTCGCCTGGGATTCGGCGCTCGGTCACGGCGGCTACCTCGCGACCATCACGTCGCAGGCCGAAAACAACTTCGTATTCAGTCTGATTGACTCGGCCCGCTACTGGTATCAGCGGTTCGGCACCAACAAACTGGCCGGCCCGTGGCTCGGCGGCTCGAAGTACTTCGGCTACTCTGACCCGGACAGCGGCTGGCACTGGGTCACGAATGAGAGCATGGGTTATCGCAACTGGTCCATGGGCCAGCCGGACAACCAGGGTGGTAGTGAGAACGCATTGCACTTCGGCGAGTCGGTCGGGGTACGGTCACCGCACTGGGACGACCTGAGCAGCCTCGACGACTCGATTCGTGGCTTCGTGCGCGAGCTCTCGGCCGATTCGACCACGGTCGGGCTTCGGTACTGGGACACCTCGGCCTATGCGGGCTACACGCTGTTCGGCAACAACAACGGCCACGACATCTACTTGATCGACAATAATGGCCGCAGCATCCACCGCTGGCGCGCCGCCGACAAGACTGTGGGAGCGCTCTACCTGCTCCCCAACGGGCTGCTGTCCCAGATCGGCAACCTGAGCAACCCCAGCTTCCTCAACGGCGGACGCGTGTCGCTCCTCGACTGGAACGCCAATAAGGCCTGGTCCTTCGACTATTCCGACAGCACCCACTGTCTACACCACGACGCCATCTGGCTGCCCAACGGACACGTGGCGGCGATTGCCTGGGAGCTGAAGACAAAGGCGCAGGCGATCGCGGCGGGACGCGACACGACCAAGCTGACGCAGGGCAAGCTCTGGTCCGAGGAGGTAATCGAGGTCGACACTGCGACCGACAGCATCATCTGGCAATGGCACATCTGGGACCACCTTGTCCAGGACTACGACTCGACCAAGCTGAACTACGGCGTCGTTGGTAACCACCCGGAGCTCATCGACCTGAACTGGACCACCAACTACTCACCGCAGGCGGCCGACTGGATTCACGCGAACGCCCTTGACTATGACTCGGCGTTCGACCAGATTATGTTCAGCGCCCGCGGGTTCAACGAAATCTGGGTCCTCGACCACGGCACGACAACCAAACAGGCAGCCACTCACACCGGCGGCCGCTATGGCCACGGCGGCGACCTGCTCTACCGGTGGGGCAACCCCCAAGCCTACCGCCGTGGCGACAGCAGCAACATGCTGTTCCACGCCCAGCACAACTGTCAGTGGATTCGGTCCGGCCTGCGGGGCGCGGGCGACATCATGGTCGTAGACAACGGCCTGCAGCGCAGGGACTCGCTCTACACGACGATTATCGAGTTCACCCCGCCGGTGGACTCTACCGGCCATTACCCGACGCTGGGACCCGGCCAGCGGTACGGCCCTACGGGTCCGAGCTGGCAGTACATCGCCACGCCGCCAACGTCCTTCTACACGCCGCAGGTGGGCAGCGCCCAGCGGCTGCCGAATGGCCACACACTGATTTGCGAGGGCACCAAGGGCCGGTTCTTTGAGATCGGCGCGGACAGTGTCCTGACCTGGTGGTATAGAAGTCCGGTCATCGATACTACACCGCTGAATCAGGGCGATACGATTGCTCACACCGACCAATGGACGTTGAAGACCATCGTCCACCGATCGCCTCGCTACCCGCTAAACTACGCCGGGCTGCAGGGCCACGACCTGACGCCCGGCTACCCGATCGAGGTCTATCAGACCAAGCAGTACACTGGCCTGGCGCAAGCACCGGTCGCGGGCCGAGTTCGCGTCGGGCTGGCCGCGAGACCAAACCCCTTTGGCCGGCGCACCGCAATCCGCTTCAGTCTGCCGCAGAAGACGCTGGCCGCCATCGGCATCTACTCGGTTGACGGACGGCTGATTCGAAGCTTCTCGACCACGGGCGATCAGGTAGTTTGGGACGGCGCTGACAATGCCGGAAGGCAGGTCGCGCGCGGCATCTATTACTGCCGGCTCCATGGTCCAGCTTCCAGCGCCGCGACGAAGCTGGTCAAGACGGAATAGCGCTTGCGTCGCTAGCGAACCTTAGATGGTCGCTGCCGGCCGGGTAGCCAGAGCATTGCTTGTGCTCGCGCTGCCTGCGCTGGCAGCGACGACTTTTCACCGGCAGTGGCACTGGTACAAGGCCGACGACGGCCGCTCAGCCGCGCAGCTCAACGACAGCGGGTATATCACCAGCGGGGTGGTGCAGGAATCTTCCGGTCTCTACGGCGTGGTGCTCGCCCGCATCGACCATCTCGGCGATACGACCTCGGTGCAGCGCTTCCTCAATCTGGATTCAATCGGCGGCTTCTCATGCCGCCTGCCGGACGGTGGCTACGCGCTGCTGGCTGAGTCCGCGACGAAGATTCTGGTACGCAGGTACGGTGCGGCAGGTGATTCAGCCTGGGAGTACCGGTCTGCGTGGGGCGGCCCGATTTCTGCTCTCATGCCGACCTTCGACGGCGGCTGCCTTGTGGCCGGTCGGATTCCTGACACGGCCTACTCCATGGGCGCCATCAAGCTGGCAGCGGATGGCCACGAGGAATGGAGGCACTGCTATTACGACCCAACGGTTTCCGCGTCCTCTGCCTACGGCGCTTCCCAGACCCGCGATTCAGGTTACATCCTCTGCGGTGACGCGAATGACTATATGGGGTCCTATCTGCGACTGGTCCGGCTGACGCCGGGCGGCGATACGGTCTGGGCCAGAATCTACGCTGGCACGGTCGGCCCGATGCTCAGCGACGTGCGGGAGATGTCCGACAGCGGCTTCCTTGCCGTCGGGTACGTGTTCGACACCTCGGGCCGCAATGCCTTCTACATGATGCGCACAGCCGGGGCCGGCGACACGGTCTGGACCCGCCGCCTCGCGCCCGCGGGTGCGGCTGCTCAGGCAGCGGCCATGTGCGCAACCAGCGACGGCGGCTTTGCCGTCATCGGCGTCGCGGACTGGGGTGACTCAGCTCGCGCCTGGCTGGTCAAGACCAACGCCTTGGGCGACACGGTCTGGACCGCGGTCCTGCCCGGCTCCGGACATGAGGTAGGCAATGATGTCGAGCAGACCGCCGACGGTGGCTACGTGATTGCCGGCACATCGGACGCAGGCGGCGGCAGCATGCTGCTGATCAAGACTGACTCGCTGGGCTATGTGGCATATGGCATTGCTGAGGACAAGCCACTCGCGGTCTCCGGTCGCATCGTCCTGTCAGTCGAGCCAAACCCCGCGAGCAGTCTCGTCCGCATCGCCTGCTCCCTGCCCGGCAACGATGCGTCCCGCATCACCCTGACGATGTACGATGCCCTCGGCCGGAAGGTATTCGCATCATCCGGTCTCCGGTCTTCGGTCTCCGGTTCCCGCACTTCGTCCTTCGTCCTTCGAACTTCGTCCTTTCCCCCGGGTGTCTACCTGCTCCGGCTCGCGTCCGGCGGTAGCTCCGCAGTCCGGAAACTGGTCCTCCAGTAACCGGCCCCGCTTCCCGTTGCCGGCTTGACGCCATGGCCGCGCCAGCTAGACTCTAACTGTGCGTATAGGCGCTATCACTGGAATCGCAATAGCCCTGCTCCTGCTGCCCGGGCCGGCACAGGCAACGGTCACCTTCCACCGCCAGTGGCACTGGTACACACAGGATGCGGGCCGCTCCGTAGCCCAGCTCACAGACAGCGGGTACGTCATCAGCGGCGGCTTGCAGGAATCCACCAGCATCTTCGGTGTCGTGCTCGCCCGCACTGATTACCGCGGCGACACGACCTCAGTGAAGCGCATCCTCAATCTGGACGCAAATGGCGGTCTCTCCTGCCGGCTGTCGGACGGCGGCTACGCGCTGCTGGCCGAGTCCGGCGCGAAAATCCTGGTACGCAAGTACAATGCGTCAGGTGACTCGGTCTGGGAGTACCGGTCTGCCTGGGGCGGCCAGCTTTCTGCATTCACGCCGACCTTCGACGGCGGTTGCCTTGTGGCCGGCCGGATTCCGGATTCGTCCCCGTACAACATGGGCGCCATCAAGCTGTCGGCGGACGGCAACCAGCAATGGGCGCGCCACTACCACGAACCGACCATGTCCATGTCATGGGCCTTTGGCGCTGCCCAGACCAGCGACTCGGGCTACATCCTCTGCGGTGAAGCGACCAACTACTCTACGACCGACGTGCGCCTGGTCCGACTCAAGCCCGGCGGCGACACGGTCTGGACCAGGCTGTACAACGGCCCGGTCGGCCCGATGCTCAACGACGTGCGGGAGATGGCGGACAGCGGCTTTCTTGCAGTCGGGTACATGTTCGACACCTTGACCGGCAACCGCGCCCTCTACATGCTGCGCACGAACTCCCGCGGCGACACGGTCTGGACGCGACACGTCGCGGACACGTTTGCGGCTCGTCAGGCAACAGCCATGTGTGCGACCAGAGACGGCGGCTTTGCGATCGCCGGGCAGATTGGCTGGACTGACTCCACTCGGGCCTGGCTGGTAAAAACCAACGCCCAAGGCGACACGGTCTGGACCTCGGTCCTGCCCGGCTCGGGAGATGAGGTCGGCGTTGATGTCGAGCAGACCGCCGATGGCGGCTACGTGGTCGCCGGCACGTGCGACTCGGCCGGCACGCCCGACAGCCTTCTGCTGATTAAGACCGACTCCCTTGGCCACGTGACGTCCGGAATAGCCGAGGGAAGCCGGCCTTCGCCCGACCACATCGCTTTCCGGGTGGCGCCCAGCCCGGCGGGCGGGATCGCACGCATCGAATACTCGCTGCCGGGCGGCGCTTCGGCCACCCTGAAAATGTATGATGCCCTCGGCCGGCAGGTGTTCTCATCGTCCGCCCTCCCGTCTGCGGTCTCCGATTCCCACGCTTCGTCATTCGTCCTTCGAACTTCGTCCTTCTCCCCGGGTGTCTACCTGCTCCGGCTCGAGTCGAGTCGCGGCTCGGCAGAACGCAAGCTCGTCATCGAGTGACTTGGCCGCCGGTCTGCCGTCGAAGCGCGCCAGTTAGACATGCCTCACCAGCCCGCAAGTTCCGGCCCTGAGGGGCCGGCTTCAATTCCAGTCACTTCCGGCCTCGGCCAGCACCGCCCCGGACACCGCCCCGGACGAGCTTGACAGGGCTGCGCCCGAAGTTAGAATCGGTTGTCTCTACGAGACTCGGTTTCATGTCAAGGCCTATCGGCACTTGTCGTTCTTCGGGGCCGGTCGTTTCCCAACGCCCGACCCTGCTGTCGCGCGGAGCGGCGCGGCCGCTGACGCGCACGGGGCTGCGTAGCCGGTCATGACGAAACTGGTTCCCGGCAAGCTCGTACCGGCCTGGGTCGTTTTGTCCGCGCTTCTTGCCGGCCCTGCCCTCGCTCAACCGGAACCATGGCTGAATCCCGACGGTACAATCCACTATTACGAGGCAGTGGCCGTGCCCGGCGGCATCACGTGGGACGGCGCCCGCATCCAGGCGCAGAATGACGGCGGCTACCTCGCGACCCTGACCTCCCAGGATGAAAACGACTTCGTCTTCTCTCTGCTTGATTCGAGTGCGTACTGGTACCGGAGACCCGGGTCCGGCACGCTGGCCGGACCGTGGCTTGGCGGCTACCAGCCGTCCGGTTCGCATGAGCCGGACAGCGGCTGGCGGTGGGTCACGCCCGAACCCTTCGGCTTTCGCAACTGGTCCACGGGCCAGCCGGACAACGAAGGCAACGAGAACGCGCTCCATTTCGGCGAGTCGGTCGGCGTGCGGGTTCCAACCTGGAACGACCTGATAAGTACCGATGACTCCATCCGCGGCTACGTGCGCGAGCTCTCGGCCGAAAGGACAACCATCGGCCTGCTGCAGGACGACAGCGCGGCATCTGCCGGCTACACTATCTTTGCTCCGTGCCTGTCGAATCATACCTACCTGGTCGACGACAAGGGACGCCTCGTCCACTCGTGGCGGAGCTGGTTCATGCCCGGGCTTGCGGCTTACTTGCTTGAGAATGGCGACTTGCTGCGCTCTGCGAACGTCGGTAACCAGTATTTTTGCACTCCCGGCGCCGGCGGTCGTGTCGAGGAGTTCGACTGGAACGGCAACCTCGTCTGGTCCTTCCCGTACTCCGACAGCGTGCACTGCCTGCACCACGACATCAAGCGGCTCCCGAACGGCCACGTGCTGATGATTGCCTGGGAACGCAAGACCCGGAACGAAGCCATCGCTGCGGGCCGCAACCCGGCCAGGCTCTGGCAGGGCATGCTCTGGCCGGACCACATCATCGAAGTGGACCCGTCCACCGACAGCATTGTCTGGGAATGGCACATCTGGGATCACCTGGTACAGGACTACGACCATACCAAGGCGAACTACGGGGTCGTGGCCGACCATCCGGAGTTGGTGGACATAAACGCTCTTGCCGCCTGTGACCGCTGGGGCTCGGCCGACTGGAACCACACCAACGCGGTTGACTACAATCCGCAGTTCGACCAGATACTCATCAGCGTGCGCCAGCTCTGCGAGGTGATGGTCATCGACCACAGCACGACGACCGAAGAGGCGCACGGGCACTCAGGCGGCAGACAGGGCATGGGCGGAGATATCCTCTACCGCTGGGGCAACCCCCGGAACTACGACGCCGGGGACGCTTCCGACCAGAAGTTCTACTACCAGCACAACGCTCGCTGGATCGAGCCCGGTCTGCCCGGTGCCGGGCACATCATGGTTTTCAACAATGGCCGGGATCGTCCCTGCTACTTCACCGGCGGACGCCATCCTGAAGACAGCAGCTACTCCACGGTCGAGGAGTTCATCCCCGCCTGCGACAGCGCCGGCGCCTATCCGCGGCCGTCGCCGTACGAGCCGTTCGGCCCGACCGCACAGAGCTGGATCTACCGCGCCAGCCCGCCGAGCAGCTTCTACACGCCGTACATGGGAGGCGCGCAGAGGCTGCCCAATGGCAACACGCTGACCAGCCTTGGTCAACTGGGCACGCTGGCCGAAGTCACCGCCGACACCCACGTTGTCTGGCGCTACGTGAACCCGGTCACGGGATGTGGCCCCCAGCGCCAAGGCTACGTGCCGAAAGACAGCACGAACTCCGTATTCCGGGCTGAACGTTACGCACCCGACTACCCGGGACTGGCGGGGCGGGACCTGACGTCCGGCTATCCTATTGAGCTGTACGGACCGCTGTCCGCCGGTACGAAAGACTCTGAACGTGTCGTAGCCAACGCCCTCCTTCGTGTGAGCCCGAACCCGCTTGGTGCCCAAACCACAATCCGCCTCAGCCTGCCGCACGCAGCTCCGGCCGAGCTCGGCATCTACTCGGTAGACGGTCGACTGGTCCGAACGCTGCCGGCAACCTCCAATCAGGTTGTCTGGAACGGCACCGACAACTCCGGGCAGCGTGTCGGTCGCGGCGTCTACTACTGCCGGCTGCAGTGCGCTGGTTACATTAAGTCGGTGAAGCTAGTCAAGGCCGACTAGCCGCGGCGACGCGACAACAACCACAAAGCTCGCCCCGCGCACGAAGCCGGGGCGAGTTTCTTCCATGGCGAGGGTCTCGCCCGGGCCTCGAAACAGGGTCGATACCGTGTTCAATATCTCAAACCCGGCCTGTTCGGTCAGGCGCGCCACATCCTCGTACCGATCGAAATGGGCGTGGCTGAACAAAGGATGGCCCTGCCGGCCCCGTTCGAGGTAGCTCGATCCCCACTTCCCGTCACGGTCGAGATACGCGTTGACCAGCCGGCCTTCGGGCCTGAGCACTCGCCGGCATTGCCGCAACACCCTTAGCGGGTCTGAAAGAAACTCCCACGTCGTGAGCAGGAATACAGTGCCGAAGCTGGCGGCGCGGAACACCAGCTCCTCTCCCTCGCCGTACAGCACCTCAATCCCGCGCTGACGCGCCAGGGCGAGCAGGGCCGGGGACGGGTCGATGCCGAACGGGATACCCAGGGCTTGAGCAAACCGGCCGGTGCCGACCCCGACCTCGAGCCAGGGCCTGGGGAGATCAGCCATCAGCGGCCGTAGTGCGGCCAGCTCGATCTCGAACGCCAGCCGGCCCTTGCCGTCGTACCAGGCGTCGTATCCGGCGGCCAGCGTTTCGAACGGGTCCGATGGTGGAATGACGCTCATGATGTCGGTGCCTTCGGTTCAAGTATGCGCAGCCGCGTGCAACAGTCAAGCGGCCGTTTCCGCCATCGATTGACCCTCGTGAGACCTGCGCTATATTGGCCTGTGCCTGCCGGCTCGGACTATGCGCAACGCTTCTGAACACATGGTGAAGAAAGACCCCCGACCGCTCGAACGTGCAGGCAGAATCGCTGCCGCACTGCTGTTGCTTGCCGGCACAGTCGCGGCCGCGCCCGAATTGACCGTGGCCTATCACCTCGATGACCACGCGGCGCCGCTGTTCGACGCCTGCCTGTACCCGAAGGACTTCAGCGCCCGCTACGGCCTGTTCCTGAGGCAAGCCGAGCCACGGCTGAGTTACTCGCTGATAGACGGGAAGAGCAACACTCTCAAGTTACGCCTGGCCTACTGCGGCAGCGATTCGGCGGTCCTTGCCGCGCTGCTATCCGGCCGCGCGCAGGTCGGGATCCTGGCATCCGAGGACGTGCTCGCGGCAGTCATCCAGGGGCAGCCGGTAAGAATCATAGCTCCACTTCAACGCGCCAGCGACGTGCTTGTCGTCAATCGTTCTGTTCCAGCCAGGAACTGGAAAGAGTTCGCCGCGTGGGCCAAGGCGCAGAACCGGCCGGTGCTAATCGGCTACCTGGGCCAGTACTCGATGGCAGCACTGGGATTCGCGCAGGCGCTCGAATGCGATGGCATAATCTACTCAACAACCCTACCCGGCAGCACTCCACACTCAAGCAGGCAGGGGTTTGGCGTCGGGGAACTGGGAACGAAAGACGTCCAGCTCATTCAGGCAGATGACCGTGCTGAGCTGGCAACGGAGCTCTCGTATGGCAGATTCGACGCGGCCTTACTTCAGGAGCCGGCGGCAACCTGGGTAAGCTCGCTCCGCGGGTGTCCGGCCATCGGCCGCACCGACATCCTGCCGCCGGGTCGGTTCGAAGACCGCCCTGGCACTGTCGTTGCCGCGACCGAATCAACCATCGCCACGCGAGGCGATGACGTAGGCCGCTTCCTTGAACTGATGGCCGTTGCGACCCACTACGCGAACAACCACACTCGGAATACGCTTGCGGCGGTCAACTTGTGGCTAGGACTTTCACCAGAGCTGGAGAGCATTCCGCTCCGCAGCATGGGCTTCTCCTCGCGGCCGGACTTCTCCTTCACCGACGGCATCTGGAACTGGTACTTCGCCCTGCGCCTGAGAAACGCCCTGCCGCAGAACCTGGCTGGATACATGGAGGAGAAAGACTGGCTGGGTGTGCCCTATGACTCGCTGCTGCTCATTCCGGCGCTCGACCGCGCCGGCGCGAGAATCATACGCTAGCGGTTCGGACAAAGCAGAATTCAGAGATCAGAAACCAGAATGCAGAATGATGGAACCGAGAAGCGAAGCTGCAGCCCGGTCGGCAATTCTGATTTCTGGTTTCAGTATTCTGATTTCACTATTGTCCGATGCATTGCTGGTTCTGACTTCTGGCTTCTGAATCCTGAGTTGTCGGACCGGCTACGCTCTGCGTAACTCGCCAGCGTCTGCAACTAGTTCTGTCGGTCGTCCCCGGCTCATGAAATCGAGCAGGCTCATCGTATAGCCATATGCGCCCGCGTTGAGCAGGCCCACGAGGTCGCCGGGTTTCGGCATCGGCAGGTGTTCATCCTTGGCGATGCAATCCAGCGGCGTGCAAATCGGGCCGCACACGTCCACCCGCCTCAACCCTCGTCCCTCGTCCCCCGCCCCTCGTCCCTCATCTAGCCGGTTGAGAAGTCGGGCCGGATGCCTGATGCGCATGAACACCGGCCGCGAAAACGCGTTCATGCCGCCGTCGCAGATTGCGAACACCCGGCCCCGTGACTCTTTCACCCGCACCACGCGGGTGACAAACACGCCTGCCTCGGCCACGAGAAATCGCCCGCTCTCGAAGAGCAACCGGCAGTTTGGATTCTCAGCACGAAACGCCGCCAGCGACGCGGACACGGCCTCGGCCAGCCCGGCCAGGTCCAGCTCCGTGTCGCCCTCGTTCTGCGGCACGCCGAACCCGCCTCCGAAGTCAACGGTCTCCAGCTTGAACCCGATTTCCAGGCTCAGCCGCCGCGCCAGCTTGAACACGTATTCGATGTGCGTCCCGAGCCACACCTTGTCCAGCACCTGGCTTGCCGAGTAGACCTGGATTCCCGCGATTCTGGCGTTTTCCAGCTTTGCTCCGGTCACGTCCGTCACGACGCGCTCCTCGTCGAACCCGAACTTGCTCGGGCCGCCGACCATCACTTCCTTGGCTTCGGGCTGCGACTCCTTCGTGTTGATACGAAGGAGCACTCGGGGCCTCACCGCCAAGCTGCGTGCGGCAGCCTCGATCAGTTCGAGGTCTGAGGCCGAATCGGCGACGATTGCGTGAACGCCGGCCCGCAGCACCTGCTCGACGTCGGCCGCACTCTTGGCCGGCGCCACATAGACGATATTCTCGGGAGTGAACCCTGCGGCAAGTGCCGTCGCGAGCTCCTTCGGCGAGCTGACCTCGGCGCCGGAACCGGAACGCCTCAGGATGTCGCAGACCGACGGGTTTGGATTTGACTTAAGTGAATAGCAGATGTCGAACGCGGGGAAGCTCTGCTTCAGCAGCCGTAGCTTCGTCCTGATCGCCGTGGCTGAGTAGAGGTAGAGCGGAGTCTGGTATTTGGCCGCAATCTCCTCCAGCGTCACGCCATCCGCCACGAACCGGCCATCCTTCACGAAGAAATCATCAAAGCGCATACGCTGCCTCGGACAATAGTGAATTCAGAATACTGAAACCAGAAACTAGAACTACCGGCCCCAATTCTCTCAGCATGTCGTTGCGGGCATTCTGAATTCTGGTCACTGGCTTCTGACTTCTGCTTTCTCCATCCGCGTTCCTAGAATTCTGCATTGTGGTTTCTGATTTCTGAATTCTGGTTTGTCCTATGCCCTGCGGTATACCTCGATTGTGCTCGTCCCCTGGAAGATATAGAACGGGAACAATTCGGACACGACCGCATCCACGCCGATGCTCCGGCAGTACTCCTCGCCGAAGTTGGCGCCGGTCTCGGCGAATACGAGCAGCTTGGTCCCGGCCTTCTTTGCCTCTTCCACGATGAGCTCAAGCGAATCGGTAGCGATGGTCATGCCGGTGACGATAGCGAGGTCGGACTCACGCACAAGGTCATACGTCCTGGTGCCGTCCTCGACCAGCACGCCGTGAACCTTGGTGCCGACCGTGTCGCGCTCCATGTCGCTCGCCCGCACGTCGTAGCCGCGCGCCACCAGGTCCCGCACGATGTTCCCCACCAGTCCGACATTCACCACCCGCGCCGGGCGCGAGCAGATGCCCGAGACCAGTCGCTCGGCCTCATGCAGGATGATCTCGGTCCGCGCGTCAGTCTTCTGTATCGGTGTCCCGACCAACTGGAAGCTGGCCGCCGGCCTGCGCTCCATGGTTGCGTAGAGCGAATCCAATGCCGCGATGGAAATGCACGTCTTCTCTCCGACCAGTTCCCGCACGTCGTGTCCTACCAGCTCGCGGCCCCGCTGGTCGTCGCCGGTGCAGTAGCAGCAGCCCTGCCCGCGCGTCATCGCCAGCCAGAACGTGTACTTGAATGTCCGCTCGGCCGGATTGGGCTTGAACGCCAGTTCCACCCTCCATATGCCCCTGACCAGGAAATCCTCTGCTGGCGCCTTCTCCATCCTCTCAAACGCCCGCTCCCGCAATACGGCAAATATGTCGGTCATCACTCAGCTCCTGACAATAGTAAACTCAGAATGCAGAATTAAGGAGGACGGGGGTCGAGGATTCAAGGAATCTAGGGGTCTAGTGACCGGAAGCGAAGGTCCGCATCCATCTGTGTTCATCCGTGTTAATCCGTGGTCGGCAACTTCGGCCCCGACCCTGAACTCCGATCTCCCGTTTCTGGTTTGTCCATCCATGGCGGTCTATCGCTCTGCCATCCTCTGCCTCAGCCAATCTCCGAGTTCGGCCGCCAAAGCCTGCTCATGCTCAAGATAATTGTGCGGCGCGCCCTCGATGACGACACCGGAAAACGACAGGCAGTTATCAAGGCACTCGGCAATCCCCTCGACGAAGCCTTGCGCCGGGCCGACAAAGTACTCCTCGACCGTACCGACCGCGAGGAATACGGGCACCTCGACCGCCGCGAGTTCCGGAAACTCCTCCTGGTCGGTGCGGCTGATGTTGAAGATGCCGGTCAGCGACTTCGGGCCATAGGCTTCAACGAAAGTCCGCGCGGAAACCGGGCCCTCATAGAACCGCGGAGGCATCAACTCCGTCTCCCGCCCCTGCCGAACCAATCGTTTGGCATAGGCAAGCGCCTTGGGGAACGTCGCGCCCAACTTCTCATGAATCCAGCCCTGCGTATCAGCCGGAGAAAGCAGGATGAGCCCGGCGACGCGAGGGTCGCGCGTCCTGGCAAGGTAATGGACGACCTTCATCGCGCCAAGGCTGTGCCCCTGCAGAAACACCTTCCGGCAGCCGCGCGACTCAGCGAAGTCCACCGCCGCCTTCACATCCGGCAAGCAGTCGCCAAAACGCTCAAACATCCCTCCCACCTGCACATAGTCCAGCCGCTCCGCCACCTTTGGCTTTTGGCTTTTGGCCTTTGCCTTTTGACTTGAGCCGTCTCCCTCTTTTGTCTCCAGTTCTACATTCTGGTTTCTGGTTTCTGACTTCTGGTTTCTCCGACTCCGCAGCATGTCTGCAACTTCTGTCTGAGGAAAGTCGAGCTCCGGTTCCCGCTCGCGCAATTCTGAATTCTGGTTTCTGGTTTCTGATATCTGGTTTCTCCGACTCCTCAGTACGTCTGCAATATAGTCGTGTCCGCGGTTATTGAACGCCGCAAATGAGATGCCGCTCCGTCGGCATGCGTCCGCCGCGTAGTCTATGAACCGATTCTCATAGAAGTTCCCATCCCACCCGTGAACATGAACCAGGCAGAAGGGACTAGGGGCTAGGGGCTGGGGATTAGGGCCCGAAAACCTCGTCTCTTGTCCCTCGTCCCTCGTCCCAGCGGGTTGGTACATCCCACTGAGTTCCAAGCCATCGTCGGTCACGATGCGACACAGCTCGCCGGGTATGCTGCGAAAACGGGGACTGTACCGCGCCGTGTTTGATGCAGGCGCTCCGAGGGACTGTCCCCGCTTTCGAAGTAAGCTTCTCGCGTCGCTCCGTGGACGTGTCCCCTCCCTGGGACTGTCCCCATTTTCGCGGTGCCGGGACTGTCCCCGCTTTGGAATTGGTGTCTTCACGGCTACGATTTTACCCTTCCCTGCCTGCTCTGCAATCGGTGCGGCCCTGCCCGCGCCGAGCGCCAGGGATTACCTGTGTCGTTACCGGGACTTCGCCGCGCCGACCTTCTGCAGGAACTCCGGAATGCTGCCGACCCAGAAACGGCGGAATCCCTGTGTGCTGTATCCTGTCTACTGTCTACTTCGGGCAGTATGCAGCATACAGCACGCAGCATGCAGGTCGTATCCCTGAATGCTGTATTCTGTCTACTGTCTACTTCGGCAAGCATCCCGATTCGTGCCCATCACTCGGTCGTCGAAGTTCGTTGCTCGGCGGATTCGTTCATCGCTTCCGGCCACGAACAACGTTGTACGAACCAACGATGAACGATGTCTGCCTGCGCGTCATCCTGAATCTGCCCATAGACGCCTTTCGCAAGCAGCCCGGCGTTGTTGAGGAACTTCAGCCGCTGGCGTCGCCCTTGAAGCGGCTCAATCCTCACGCCCCGGCCGACCGATTGCAGGATAAACTTCCGGGCGTCCGTGCCGACTCCTATGTTGATGAAGTTGGCGACATTCGGCCGGTTCGAGTCCCAGCCCTCATAGAAGCTACGCGACCCCATGAGGAAAGGCTAAGGTTAAGGCTTAGGCCGAGCCGGTCTCAACCTCAACCTTGACCTCAACCTGGCTCATCGTGGCGCTCGTTCACCTCGTACCCGACCAGCTCGTCCTTGAGCCAGCCCGAGACGTCGCCGATTCTAGTCAGGGCGACTTAGCCAGCGACCGGATAATGGGGGAGTTTCCCTCGCGGGTTCTAAAGAACGGTGTTTATCAACCAGCCCACTGTCCATCATTACCCCGAAAGGAGTTGGCCAGATGCCTTCCCGACCGGTTCTCCCGCAGAGTGGATTAGCACAGTCGGACCTAGTTCCACAGCTTCCCTGCCTGTGGTAAAGGCAAGCCCGTACGCAGTGCCGAATGAACCCGCGGGATCACCGCGACCTGGCTCCTTCACGATGACCGCCAGAAGTTCCTGGTCTTCATCCAGAGGGTAGTTCCTCACGTCACTCTTGAGTGCCTCCAACCTGGGCCTCACGCTCCTCTCATAGGTCGTCCCTGCAAACCCAACGAAGATGAGTTTGGGGCTCTTCGACGCCAGGAGTTTCTGAAAGTCGTATCGTATCGCAGGGAGGCTGGCTTGGCATTCGTATTCACACGCAAGTTCTACTGACTGGAAACCGTCGGCACCAACTTTTCCCTTAGTGAGAAGGAAGTCCCACAGCCATTCATGGCTGTTGGTCTCGGGTCGCGGGCAGTTGGCCGTAGTCGGTCCGGTTTGGCATTGCATGTCCTCGGATCGACCGAGCGCGTACAGGTACTCGGCGACTGTAGGTTCCCATGTCCCCTCCCACACACTGTGCTTGGCCATGATGGCTCCACACAACCCAACGTACAGCGCTTGCGCATCAGGAAGCGCCACCGAATCCTCCAGTCATGGTCCTTTGACTCAATGCTCCTTACCCTTGTAGATAGAGAACTCCGGTCGTAGCGCTGCTATGGCAAAGGCCTCTTTAACTTGGCGCTCCTTCTCGTTCGTGTCCTCGAAGAAACGGTACCCACAGCTCTCTCTCATGAAGCGCTTGGCTTCATCGTGGTCATACGCGCAGTCAAAGTGCACCAAGGCATTGCGAAGCTGCGAAGCGTGCTTGTCTCCCATCAGGTGATTCTGGTACAGGCGTTGGCGCAAGTTCTTGGTTGTCCCGACATACACGATTCCTGCGTAAGGCCCACGCGTGATAGAGATGGCATAAATCCCACCGGTCGTGGGTAGCTTGCTTGGCACAAGCGTTCTGAACGGCCGCGCCCGCGACGCCAAGAAGTCGTCAAGCCATCGGCCAAGGGCTGCGAGTTGGGTCCTTGCGCGATCCCGGACGGGGCCGTTCAGTATTGAGTTGGTGGACATGATGTGCGTCTCCTCATCCTGCTTCACTCCATTCCTTCACGAAGCGCGGGTCGTCCGATTTGGGTTCTGGGTCAGGCCGCACTACCGAGACTCGTTGAGGGAACGGAACTGCGTTGCCCATCACGACTGCCTGCCCTCTCGGCAGACCAGGTATCTCCTTGAGTGTCAGCTTGTCCGCAACTTCGGCACCCGAGGACACCGCTTTCTGGTCTGCTTCATTCGTAAGCCTGAATACGAACCAAGTGCCACATTGAGCCAAGACAGTCGGCGACAGCTCGCCTGGCCTCTGCGTACATACCATCAGCGAGAGTCCGAACTTCCGTCCTTCCTTGGCCAGCCGTTCGTAGGCCAGCGCCTGACGGACGCCCTCCTCTTCGCCGGGCAACTCCCTTAGGTAATGGTGTGCCTCCTCTAGGATGAGCAGCGTGGGATGCGTCTTTCCAGGACCTCGCTTGAATATCTCGGATGCATACGCTTCCAAGAGTGAGCCTAGGACAAATGGCATCAAGTCCTTTGTGACTGAGCTTAGGTCCACGAGGTGTACACGCCACCCCCTCTTGCCGCTCCTTTTCTTTCCGAAGAACTTCTCTACCATCATGCGGCTCTCACATGTCCAGTCGAGCTGCGCGTCACAGGGCTCACCTCCCTCAACGTCGACCACATCGAGGAACCTGGGGTCCTCCGTGAGTCCACGTATGCGATTGACTAGCGAGCAGACGTGTCCATAGAGAAAGGCATCCCGTGTCGGGACGTTGTTTCTGTCTCTCTTGAGTACGTACCACTCAGCCGCAAGACAGGACAGCGCCCGCATGTGAGGCCATTGATCCGCCTTCTTGGCCTTGTTGGACCTGATGTCTTCGAGTGCCTTCAGCGCGAGGTCCGCGCCAGAGTTCCGGCAGTCGTCAAAGAGCTCGTTGGAGTCACGATCAGTGAGTCGCGCTCCTTCTTTGTCCGCTACAACGTATTGCAGATGCTCGACCGCAAACCGGAAAGCAGGCATCTGTGCCCGGTCGCTGGGCAGCACCAGCCGCGCAAGACCATTGCGGCCAAGTGCGTAGTAGGGAATCCGATAGCCGCTTCCGAGTTTGGTTACCTTAACACGTACCCCTAGTCCAGATACCGCAGGCGCGTACTCACCATTCACGTCGAATATGATAATGCGCGAACGCGGGAGAGTGAACAGCTGTTGGGCTAGAGCTGCCACGAAGTGCGTCTTGCCTTGGCCAGTACCGCCCAGTACGGCCGAGTGCCGCGAGAGCAGTGAGTTGATGCCGACGACGACCTCTGCAGTTCCAGAGCGAGCATCCCATCCGAGGCTGAGCGGCCTGTCGTTCGCTGGCAGTGCATGTAGGGCCACGTGCAGTTCTGCGTCGGACAAAGGGAACGCCTCCGCGCCGAGCGCTGGCAGCTTCCATGATTCGGCCACGAAGTGCAGCGCTCCATTCTCTCTTTGGATATACCCAATAGACGCCGTGCTCATTTGTCTTAGAGGCTCGTCGAACGACTCTGTTGTACCGACACCGCGCGTGTGTGCTTCGCGCGGCTCCATGAACTCGACGGACTGCACCTTCACGATGACTAGAAGGGCACCCGTCGGGATGCCCAGGTAATCTCCTGGTTGGGCTACCGAAGAAACGCCGCCCTCGTGCGCGGCCACCTGCCCTTTGTGTGTTTCAAGCAGATTGAGGACTATGGTGGCCCCGTCGACTTTCACAACGTAGCCTACGGCCGACCTGCCTCTCATAAGTCGATGCGTCCCCGCCGTACCTCTTGTGGCCCGATGCCGTTCTCCATCTCATCGTCGTCTGTGGTCTCGTTGACGGCTGACAACTTCAGAAGTGGAGCTAGCAAGGCCCTAGCTCGTTCGCTGAACTCATCGAGGAGGGTCGGTTCAGGGAGGTCGCGGACGAACTCCTCGAAATGCGCGCGATCAGCGTTACCCACCACAGTCACCTGCGGCGATTGGAGCTTGACGAACTTGCTGAGCTCTGAGCCTGCCTTATCCAGGGACACTTCGTCTATCTTGGCAGCCTTATCAAACGAAACCTCAGGTGCGTAGATGATCATCTGTAGCGTCGGGTTCTGCAGCGCGCTTAGCAACACTCGGTTGACGTGAACGTCACCAAAACCATAGCCGTTTATCAAGATCGTTGTCTGTGGTCTGGCTAGGAAGTCGCCGAGGCGTCTGAACAACTCGCCGAAGAGGTAGTCTGTGGTCTGCATGTACTTTGACGTCCCCGGCATGACTACGAGATCCGGCCATTCCGCACCGACCTCGTTGTCTACCAGCTTCTTCAACTTTCCCCATATAGCATTGCATGCTACCTCGCGCACGTGGCCCTCCTGGTTCAGCCTCCATGTTAGAGAGCCGTGCAGCTTAGCCAGATAGAAGTGATAAGAACCGAACCTTGCTTCGCCGCGGGCAAGGACGTTCCTATAGGCAAGGTCGAAGTTGTGCGGTGCGAATGTCCGATTGTGAAGTCCGCTGAAGCCGTTAATCGCCATGAGACGCATCGACTCGGCTGCCCACTCCAAGGCCAAGTCATAGTTGAGGGTGAAAGCCCACGGGGCGGGTTGCCCTGGCTGTCTCGATGCGACCAGTCGACCCAGGAGCTTGCGGTGCGTGGATAATGACTCTGCGTCGTCGCAACGCGTCGGATGCCCAAATAGCTTCCTGTCGAGCAGTGTAGCCGAGACCAGAGTCCTCAAGAGCGCCAACCTATGCAACCTGAGCTTGTCTAGACCTTTGGCCTTCTGCCTCTCCCACTCGGCCTCGGCAGTCCTCAATGTGTCCAGCAAAGTCTCGACGTTCACGCCGGCAGCGTCGCCATCCGACTTGGTCACGAACCCCTCGGCTATCAGCCATTGAAGGCCGTCGGGACTGGATTGCTCGAAGTCAGTCCACACTTCTGACATCGTCTTACCGCCGACCTCATGGGAGGCACCGGCTCCCAGCAGTACGCCCACATTCTGAAGCCTCATCGCAGCAGCAATGTGCGACCGTAGCTCTCTCGTGGTCATCATTCTCTCGCCTCTTAGCGCGACGTTAGACTCAGCCATAGTGTCCTCCTAGAAAAAGAAACAGAACGCTACTCGCATACACAACCCTGTCATCTGCGGCTCAGTTCTGGGGGCTGGCTTGCCTGCATGGTAGAGCTCACACAGGGCAGGGCCAAGCTGGCTCGGATAGGACTGACTCCAGAGTGACGGCACGACCTTCCAATCACTTCCGCTCCAGGAACTGCCGGATGGCGGGGATGCAGGCGGCGAGACCGGCTCCGGTTCGCGGGCGGGCTTCCGTCACTTCCCTTCTGATGCGCTTCTGGAATCGCCCCGTAGCACACACCGTCATGGGTTATGCCTGAAGCCCAGTGCTTCAGCAGCCTCCCAAAGAACGCGAGCAGTTTCCTCAAGCTCTGCGGGGAGCTTCCTGGCGCTCTCGTGGTATTGTCCAATCGTGAAGGCTAAGTTCCGAGCTTTCGGAGTCAGGTGATCATCCATCTTCGCCCATCTGGCCAGCGCGTACCAGGCGGCAGCCTCCGCGGAGGCCTTTGGGCTTGTGGTCTGACGGATAGCTGGGGCGGGTCTGAGCCGAGACCTGACTTGTGGCCTAACTTCCTTGGCGACAGCCTCTACGGCCGTCGGGGCGACTTCCCACTCGAATGGCGTCTGCGTGGGTGCCTGGCGCGCGGGACTCACTTGAGCGTGGTAGCTTGGGGCCGGTAACTCCGCCAGGACACGGACAACCTGCTCAATGCACTGGTCGCGGCTGTGCCAGTACTTACGTGAGGGCACACGGAAGACATGCCACCCCGCTCTTTCTAGGATGTGCTGGCGCTCGATGTCCTCGATCCTCAACTCGCCGGCGTCATCGTAGTGAAACCGCCCGTCACACTCAACTGCCAAGCGCCGTCCGCTTGCGTCGGTCACAACAAGGTCGATGCGGAATCCGCAGGCGGGATATTGGGGTATTACGTTCAGGCCCCGCCGCTCAAGGAGCATGCACACATCCTCTTCGAACGGGCTGTCATGCACGCTCAGCGCTGGGATGGGACCGCAGTTCGGGTTCTTACAGTGAATCAAGAAGTCTCGAACTAAACCCGCAGGGAACTCGCTGACGTCCATGCTTGTGTAGCAGATCACTTTCTTGCGCGCTCGGGTGAAGGCGACATTCATGCGGCTTTCACCTCGATTCGCCTGCTGAATGGCTAGTACGACGCCTGGGTGCGAGTTTGGGGCGTACCTGAAAGAGTAGAAGATCACATCCCGTTCATCACCCTGGAAGCCATCGACCGTGGACGCGATTAGTGGTTCGCGCGCAGACCTCGTCGCTAACGTGCTGTCATCAATTAGGATATCTTCAAGCTTGGCCCTTATGTAGGCTGCCTGCTCCCTGTAGAGCGATAGCACGCCGAATGACATGTTTTCGTACGCCGGGTCACGCATCCGGCGCGTCAAATCAGCGATGAGCAGATCAGCTTCCTTCTGGTTCACTGAGTTCTCATCTTCGAGTGCCCCTTGCACGTGAATGACCTCAAAGGCGCCACCCACCGGTGCGGCGGCACCATGGGTCATTATCCTGAGCTGATTGGAATAGAACCTCGAGTTGGAGAAGGCGATGATCTCCGGCAGGCTGCGGTAATGCTCATTGAGAAACACCTTCCTTTCGCGCCACAGGGCGACTAGATCCAGCAAGGATGATTCCAACACGTCAAAGGCAAACGCCTTTGGGAGGGCGTCTATGCCATATCGACGCTTGATAAGGGCGTTGGTAGGCACTGGAAAGAACATGAGGTCTGAGTTCGGAAGCTGCTTCTCGTCACCGACCACGATTGCCGACTTCGCCCTGTACAAGAGCGGCAGTGCTCCCATAAGGTGGCATTGCGACGCCTCGTCGACTATCACCACGTCGAATAGTCCCGGTTCGAGAGGGAACACCCTGCAGACGTCATTCACATTCATGACCCAGCAAGGCAGCACGTCAAGGATTCTGCTGAAATTGACGTCGTTCTTGAGCCGTTCGAAGCTCTCGAAGTTCCTCCTGCTCCTTCTCAGTGCCTTGCGCAACGTGGCAACATCACGCCCCACATCGCGAGACGCGTACTGCCGGCCGAGGTTTGTGTCGACGCGCCGACGCAGGAGTTTTGCCGTGTTTTCGGCGAGATCGTGCTCGTTCTTCTTAATGGCGACCGCAACGCTCGCAGTGTCGTGCGGATGAGAGCACAAGTCCGCTTGGACGGCCTCGTTGAAGCGACGCGCTCTCACGAGCCGAAGCAACTGGTCGCGGCCCAACGGTTGCTGCAGCACTCGTGGCGTCGCGGTCTCATCGCGGAGCCACGCGGCCAAGTGCGGGCCCAACGCAGGTTCCGCCTGCCTGAGCGCAGCAAACTGCTCGATTGAGAGGGCGAGCCTCCGCATAACCTCAGCAGTTTCCCGCAGTTTCTTGTATTTGTTACCCTCCGTCAACTGAAGCACCTCGTATGCCGAGGCGATCGGCTTCATGTTCGCGCATGCCGCTACGAGTTCGTCACCCTTCACCAACGCAGACAGAGCCTTCGTGACGATATCAATATGCTCCTTGGCGGATGCGACGGAGAGTAGGTCGTCAATGGACAGGCAATCAAAAGGTTGTTCTCGCAAGGCCAGCTCGACAGCGGATTGGAGATCAGAAAGGGCTAAGACGTCGAGCAGCCTCCGTGACTGCTTCAATAGGGTTGTTGTGTCTCCAGCGCGCGCGGCCAACACGAAACTGTTCTGGCAGAGTTCCACGGGGAGACGACGTGCTAGGTCGGTTATCTCGGCGCGTGCTCGCATCCTCTGCCAACGTCTCCGCATGTGGTACCAACGGCAATCACGGTTGGCCCTTACTTTCTCTGCAATACTGATCATCCGCGTGAGGTCATCGCGAGCTGTGCTGCGCATGTCATCATCATATACGCTGAGCGCGGCGGCCTGCTCCCGCAATAGCCCGACATCATCGTATCTTTGTCGCATCAGTTCCAGGCACTGAGCGAATTGTATAGCGTGCGGCTCGACCTTTCCTATTGCCTGAAGTATGCGACTGGCAAGACTAGGCGAGAACGCCTGGTCAGCAAGCAGGTCTGTCTTCGTCTGCACTACGCCATCGGCAGCCAGCAGTTCTCCCAGGGTGGCGAGTATGCCGGCAAGCGAAAGCATGCCATTCGCAACCGTCGTGGGTTCCTCGTTGAGGAGAGGCATCGACTGAGCCCAGGAGGATAACACTCTCCACCAACTGCTGGGCTCGAATCCCGCACTTCCCGACGCGAACCTCCGCAAGTAATCCTGCATACGTTGCACGAGCTGCTCGTCCTCCATGTCAGGTAATCTGATGTCGGACGGCATGACGTCATCAGATCGAGTCGCGTGGTATGACCTGAACAGCGGTTCGCTTTGGTGCTCCTGCTGTCTGGCGGCAGAGAAACTGTTCGACAACTCAGCAGCATTGTGTCTGAGGCCGACTCGTTCCATCTCAAGGCTCGACAACGACCTGCTCAGCAATTCCGCTCTGCTGGTTTGCAGGTGAGCGTCAATGGCCTGCAGTTTCTGCTGCAGAAGGCGTTTGGACTCTGCGTCATCCCTCAGGAGGGTCATTGACAGGTATTCCACGCCGAGCTCGTTCAGTTTGTCGGAGACGACCTCCAGGGCTTTGTTCTTCTGGCTCGTCACAAGCACGGACTTTCCTTCCGCTACCAGATGGCACACGAGGTTACAGATGGTCTGAGATTTCCCGGTGCCCGGCGGCCCTTGGACTTCCACTAGTCGATGGCTATCTACACACGAAAGAACACTGCGTTGCGGCGGATTACTTGCGAAGGGGAAGATGCAGTCCACTGTCTCCTCGCCGCTAGGCGACTCCTCTGCAGCAGCGTCTACCGGCTGCGAGGCGTCGCCGAACATTGATGCCAACACTGAGCCCTCTACTGACAAGTCTGGATCCGCCAGAGCTGCAAGGTTGCTCTGGAGGTAATACTGCGGATTCGCGACTAGCAGTAATGCTGCACAGGGCATGACGTCCAGCCGTGGACCAGCTGCTGCCCGCCCCCGGGTTAGTTTTTCTAGTGTCCACTCCCAGTCGAGTGGAGGTGCGAAGGCGGATGTTGCGTTCGCCACTGTTCTCACGAATTCAGTGAAGTCGGCATCCGCGAGGGGAAGCGATGGCACTCTGAGGTCCCTTACGGACAACTCGAAGTAGTGTTGTTGCTGCTCAGTCAGGAGCTTTGGCCAAACCTGGGAGTTGAAAGTCAGACTATCATTGACTAGACGGATCTTCACCGCCGAAGTCGGTAGGTCGACTGTAACCGCGCAGCGAACGGTAAAGAGTGGCGCGCATATCCGGACGTCTCGCGGGCCGACTCCGACTAGGAAGGGGTAGCCGTAAACGATCTCGCGTTCATATGGGTTCAGTACCTGTCTCTGGTGGAGTCGCTTAAGTCGGTCGAATGCGACGGCCGGATCGTTGTTCGCCGGACCTTCGGACGAGTGTAGCTCAGCAGCCGCTGGGATGTCGAATAGCTCTTCGCGCGCGCTCGGCGGCCTGATGGTAGCCTGTCCTGTACCCTTGAAGAGCGTCTCGGCGTTTTGCAGAAACGACATGTCAACATAGTCATGCACGCCCGCTTGGAACACATCCGTCAGGTGTTTGTTGGCAGCGTCATAGGTGAGTTTTGTTACGGCTTGGTAGTACTGGGCGAGTCGGCTTATATCGGAACTAGTCATGGAAGCTCAATGGAACACTCCCGGCATTCCGAGCCTCCATCGGGGGTTTGGCGAAGCTAAGTCTTTGAGGGCAAGGTCTTTGAGGACCTGCAGTTGCTAGATGCGCTGCTCGGTCCATTCGCTCTCGCCCGAGAAGACGTACTGGAAGAGCCAGAGGTCGAACTGCTCGCGGAGGAAGGCCTTGGCATTCTTGTTGATGAAGTAGTCAACCTCGCTCTGCCGCTCGAACACGCGGAACGCCCGCTCGACCGCTTCTTCCTTCACCTCGACGCCGAGCTTGTGCAACTGGCGCATGATGTCGTCCATGGTTCGGCGGATTCGTTCTTCGTTCATCGTTCTTCGTTAATCGGCCACACCGCACTTGCCGGTATCAGGCATGAGAGTCTACGGCGTCAGCGCATATAGGTACTGAAAGCCGGTTCAGTACACAATAATTGCGCATCGTACCTATACCCGCTTCCACTTCGCGTCCGGGCCGCGTCCGAGGCATCCGAGTCTTCCCGCCTTGCGTTCGTTGCGCAGGATGCGGCGGATAAGGTCAATGCCGACGTTGGGGCAGCGCTCAAGGACGTCGCGGGCCGAGAAATCGCCGGATATGTGCTCAAGCATGTCCAGCACGAGGGCGGTCTTGCTGCCGCGTCCGGTCGCGACCAGGCCGACCCGGCGTTCAAATTCCTGGTACGCCCCGACCAGCATCACGCCGAGGAAGTACTCAAGCCACGGCGTCAGATCGTGTTTGGCCTGATGCCAGCGCTGGGAGGAACGGTAGAGCGTGTCGTAGTAGCCGGGTTTCGTGTCTTCGACAACCCGCTCCAGGCTGACGTACCTGCCGACTTCGTAGCCGGCACGGTAGAGAAGTTGCAGCGTGAGCAGGCGTGCCAGTCTGCCGTTGCCGTCGCTGAATGGGTGAATACACAGGAAGTCGAGGACGTAGGCGGCAATGAGGAACAGCGGTTCAATGTCGCCTTGGTCCCAGCGAAGGTCGAACCGCTCGTGCAGCGTCGCCATGGCCGCAGGCGTCTGGCGTACGCCGACCGGGACGAACTGCACGACCCGGATTCCCTCAGGCATGACCGCAACGATCTTGTTGTTCTTTCGCTTCCAGTGCCCGCCTTGTCCCGGGACCAGCCGAAACACCTGCCCGTGCAGGGCCAGCACCGATGGCGCGTTGAACGCCATCCGGACGTGGTTGGCGTGAATCGAGTTGAGCGCGTCGCGGTAGCCCGCAATCTCCTGCTCCGACCGGTCCCGCGGCCTGGTTCTCCTCGCAACCAGCTCGCGAATCCTCTCCGGGGACGCGGTAACGCCCTCTATCCGGTTCGACGATTCAGTGCTCTGGATGATGGCCACTTGTCTCAGCGTTTCGAGAACCTGCGGTGCTTGCTCTTTGAACAGGTCCTGCCTGCCCTTGTATTCGCCCAGCAGTCTGACGGTCTTGAGCAGGTTCTGACTGACCGGCACGCGCTCCAGGTAGCCGGTCTTGAACGAGTTCACTCAGTGCCCCGCAGGTAGTCGCACGGCCTTGAGGCAGCATGCAGTAGGCAGTACACAGCACACAGGCATCAAGACGACGGTCCTTTCACGCCGGCGATAGACGCTATCAGGCCATGAAGCATCCCAGAGCAGCATGCAGCAGACAGCATACAGTATACGGGGAAGAGAGTCGTCACTGTGACGTGATCCTCGTCCCGTTTGCGACTGATCTTGTCAAACCGTGGAGCATTCTGGCGATCTCTTCGGTACTCTCGACCATCTCGCGGTTGTCAGGCATGTATCCCAAGTCCTTTGAGAGAATCAGGTAGTAGCGCAGCTCTTCGAGCGAGCCTTGCGCGATATTGTAGAAGTTGAGCTTGTCCCGGACCCCGCGCTTCTTGAAGCCTTCCGCCAGATTGGCCGGCACCGAGACTGCGGCTCGTCTCATCTGCGAAGTCAGTCCGAACCGCTCCTCAGCCGGGAAGCTCCCTGTGATTCGATAGACCTGCAGCACCATCTGGTGGGCCTTCTGCCACACCGTCAAGTCCCCGAATTGCCTTATCTTCTCAGCCATGCTAGCCAGTATACAGTATGTAGCATACAGCATCCAAGAGCCGCTCCCTGCATACTGCATACTGTATGCTGTATGCTGCAAGGAAACGCTCCTGGCTCTTGTCTGCTTTGGCTGTCGCGTTCACAGCCACGGCAAACCTCCAACACGGTGCATCGACATGCGTCAGAATGTTAGTCTCGTGCCGTACATAGTCAAGCCCGCGCGCGACTGGGCGGTCAGTCGGAATCGTCCGTGCTCCCGGCCAGGGGCAGGGCACGGATGCGGACTCGGGCCTGCTCGAAAACAACGACGCTGCCCGATTCGAGCGCCTCAGCGACGCCAGGCAGGTTCTTCAGCAGCAGCGCGACCTGACGTTCGGGCCGCCGTTCGGTCCGACGCCGGAACAGGATGACCGACGGCTGTTTGAGAGCCCGGTGCGCGAGAATCTGTCCGAAGTCGGTGTCCGCAGAAATGAGGATTCGCCCTTCGCGGGCGGCGCAGGCAAAGACTGTCTCGTCGTCGGCGTCACGGATTCCTTTGTCCCGGACGTGCGACGCATCGTGTCCGGCCCGACGCAACGCCGCGGCCACGTCGGGCGAGAGGGCATTGTCGACGAGGAACTTCCATCAGCGACCAGCAGCGGCAGCTCGCGCTCGCGCACTGCTTCTGCGGCATAGCGCATGGCCTCGCGGATGTCCTCGGTCTCGAGGTCCGGGTAGGCCTTGAGTATTTCCACCTCGGCCATGCCATCCGCGAACATACCCACGATGGTGGCGACCGGAATCCTCAAGCCCCGAATGCAGGGCACGCCGCCCATCTGGAGCGGGTCAATCGTGATGCGTGTGAATTTCATGTTCTCACCTCTGGCTTTCGTCAGTCATACTATGCCACATGCAACAGCGGATGTCAACCTGCTCACGCTGCGGAGTCGCATTGATTGCGGCGGCGCGACGCTGGCGACGGAGGCGTCGGGTTCGGCCGGATCTGGCCTTGCATCAGTAGGGATGTTATGCGCGCGCCGGCTAGAGTCAAGGCCAGCGCGGGCCGGAGCGATGGAAAGAAGGGGTCTGGCGCAGGCCTGGGTGCCGTTGCAGAAGCAGGAACGGCGGCCGTTGCGTCTGCGGGAACGTGGGCCGGAACGGACGCTGTTTCGGTGTCTGGAACAGATGCTGTTGCGGGCGCAGGCACGAGAGCCGTTGCGGCAGCAGGGCCGGTAGCCGTTGCGATACGAGGACCGGGTGCGGTTCAGGGCGCAGGTGCAGTGCCGGAACCAAGTGCTGTTGGGGTGAGAGTTCCGGAGGCCGGTGCGATGCCAGACCATGAGGCCGGAGCGGTTTCCGTTGCAGCGGCCGGAACGGCTGCTGTTTCCGGGGTTGGGCCGGCCGCAGGAACGAGGGCCGGATAGGGGGCAGGAACTCCCCCAGCCGTCTAGGGGATAGAGAGAACCGGACAAAGCAGAAACCAGAATTCAGAGACCAGAAACCAGAAATGCCCGAACGGGAAAGACTTAGGACACGACGGCGGGGACGAAGTCAAAAGGCAGCAGCCAAGAGCCAAGAGTCAAGACCGGAGATCTGGAACGATGAACGGGCGAACTCCGGGTTCACCGAGAGGACGAAAAGAACTGAGGGCTTAGTGACTCTCTCCGGCTGGGCATAACTTCTTCACACTCAGTCGGTTAAGCGTTATCGCGTTGCGGATAATCCGCATATAGGGGTCGCCTGGGGGCTAGCCTTTGAGGAAGCGTTCAGAGGAGCCATGAAACAAGCCTTGAAGTGAGCTTTGAGTTGAGCTTTCAGAGGAGCTTTGCCGCGAGCTTTCGACTGAGCTTTGCCGCGAGCGATGCGAGGAGCGATGCGCCGAGCTTTGAGATGAGCAATGCACGAAGCGATGAAGCGAGCTTTGCAGTGAGCCATTGAAGAAGCTATGAAGTGAGCTTTCGAGTTTGCTTTCTAAGGTACTTTCCGGCGAACTCTGAAACGAGCTTTCGGACGAGCTTTGTGGCGAAGAATTAGACAAGAATTGACGCGCCACCTCACGAGTCCGCGCCGCCCTCGGAATCCTCGAAAGCGCGGTGCTTTCTGCTATAATACCACCCATGGTCGTCATCGTCGGCCGGCCGAATACCGGTAAGTCAACGCTCTTCAACCGCCTCGTCGGCGGCCGCGTCGCCATCACGTTGCAGCAATCCGGCATTACGCGCGACCGGATCATCCGCGATGCCGAGTGGCTGGGGCGCCGATTCAAGGTCGTGGACACCGGTGGTCTGGTCCCGAACTCGAAAGAGGAGATGAACCGCGAGGTCGAGCGCCAGGTGCAGATTGCGCTGGACGAAGCCAAGGTCATCGTGCTCGTGGTTGACGGCTCGGTCGGGCTGCAGCCGCTGGACGCGGAGATCGCCACGCGCCTGCGCCGGGCCGGCCGGGAGTTCATCGTCGCGGTGAACAAGCTCGACATCAAGCGGAAGTTCGAGGAGGCCGACTATCACAAGCTGGGCGGGGCAGCGCTCATCCCGATTTCGGCCGAAGCCGGGACCGGCGTAGACGAGCTGCTGGAAGCAGTCCTGTCCCGGTTGCCCGAGGTTGTGCGGGCGAAGCGGGCCGACGTGTTGTCGCTTGCCATCGTCGGCCGCCCGAACGTCGGGAAGTCCTCGTTGATGAACTATCTGCTCGGCCACTCCCGCTCGATTGTCACGGCCACGCCCGGCACCACGCGCGACGTCATCGAGGAGTCGTTCGAGCTGGAGGGACACGCCTATCGTCTGCTCGACACCGCCGGCATCCGCCGCAAGCCGCGCGTGAGCGAGCCGGTCGAGTACTATTCGGTCACGCGCGCGATTGAGCAGATTAAGCACTGCGACGTCGCCCTGGTCATGTTCGACGCCCACGACGGGCCGAACAACCAGGATAAGCGTATCGTCAACCTGGCCGTGGAACGGAGCCGGGGGCTGGTCGTCATCGCCAACAAGATGGACACTGTGCCGGACAAGCTCAAAGACAAGGTGCGTGACTGGGTAAAGAAGGAGCTGAGTTTCGCGGACTACGCGCCGGTCCTGTTCACGTCGGTGCTGCAGGGCCTGGGTGCAACCGAGGCAGTGCACGAGGCCCGCCGGGTCTGGGAGAACGGCGGACAGCAGATACCCGGGCCGAAGCTCCGCGAGAAGATTCTGCCGTTGCTCGAGAAGAACCAGCCGCGGTTCGACTGTCGCGTAGTCGCGATCAGCCAGGTGAGCACGCGGCCGCCGACTTTCCGGCTACGGGTGACCAGGCCCAACGTTCTCGCGCCCGCGTACGAGCGATTCGTTATCGCTGAAATCCGGAAGCGGTTCAAGTTCATCGGGTACCCGATACGGATCAAGACCACACGCTGAGGCGGACGCGGAGAAACCAGAAATCAGATATCAGAGAACTGAAAGCAGAATTGACCGAGGCTCGGACAGAACGCAGTGAGGGCGGACGCGGAGAAACCAGAAATCAGATATCAGAGAACTGAAAGCAGATTCGGGTGTGCCCGGACTGAGAAGTAGAATGCTGAACCGCGCACGGCGGGGCGAGTGGATACGCTAGACAGACTGGATGACAGGCTGGACATGGACAGCAGGCTGCTGCACTTCGCGGCAGATGTGATCGCGCTGGCTCCTCGTCTTCAGCGGTCGCCGACTGGAAGGTACCTTGTGGGACAGATGGTACGCGCGGGCACTTCAGCCGGGGCCAACTTCCAGGAGGCGCGCGGGGCCGAGAGTCGGGCTGACTTCGTGCACAAGATGCAAGTCGTACTCAAGGAGCTGCGCGAGACCGAATACTGGCTCAGGCTCCTCAGAGAGGCCAAGCTGATGCCATCGGATCTTCTAGCGGGCCCGCTCGCGGAAGTGGACGAACTGATTCGGATCGTCGTCAAGTCGGTGGTAACGGCGAAGACAAGACATTACAATGCGGGCGGCGGAGAAACCAGAAATCAGATATCAGAGAACTGAAACCAGAAATGTCCGAAGCCGGCTTTCTGATTTCTGGTATCTGATTTCTGACTTCACCTTTGTCCGTGTTTGCATTTCTGGTATCTGGTTTCTGAATTCTGGTTTGTCCGTTCCGCTGCTATGTCCCGCCGTCTGAATTCTGCCTGGTTCATCGTCGCCGGTGTCGTCGTAGTTGTCTTCCTCATCGGCTTCTACCTGCTCGGGCCGCGGCCGCGCCGGGCCGCGCCGACAACACTCCAGCCGACCCCTGCCGGCACGCTGAACATCCTGATCATCGGCAAGGACGCCCGCGCGATCGGCCCGGTCGTGAACGAAGGCCGGCAGCGCAATAAGCGTGAGGAGCAGTCCCACTCCGACATTATCATCATCTGCCACATCAACTTCGGCATTCCTGCGGTCAACCTGGTGGCGATTCCTCGCGACCTGCTGGTCGAGGTGCCGGGCATCACCACTTCGGCCCAATCGAACACCGACTTCACGCACATGGAGAAGATCACCCACGTCTACGCCATCGGCGGGGACAAGCTGCTGCGCAAGACCATCACGAACCTCCTGGGCATCCCCATCCACCGCTCGATCGCGTTCGATTTCGACACCTTCCGGATGGCGTTCGATATCCTCCGGCCGTTCATCGGCGTGCTGAGCATCGGCGGGGTGACCCTGACCGAACGCGACCAGGCGCTCATGTTCGCGCGCAAGCGCTACGGACTTTTGTACGATGACGCGGACCGCTGCCGCCACGCGCTCCAGCTTGTAAGCGGCGTCATGGCACGGACCTGGCGGCTGGGCGGAACCCGGCTTGGCGACATGCTCATCAATCGGCTGCTCGCGATCGTCGGCGAGGATACGGACCTGACCGCAGACGAGATCCACGAGGTTATCGATGGCCTGCGGCGGACCGGGTTCAGACCGGCGAGAACGGAGACCGCCGTGCTGGTCAGCGAAGGCGCGGACGTGACGCTGACTCGCTACAACCAGACGCTATCCTGCTATCTGCCCGTGTATCGCGAGATCGAGAAGCAGACCCGTCGCTACCTGCTCGATCAGAAGGATGTGGACGCGCTCGACTTCATGACTCAGGAGAACTTTCGCGTGCCCGCCTACTTCGACTCGAGCTACGTTCTGCCGGTGAGCGCGACGGATACGCTGCGGCCGCTGCCGTTCGATACGGCCGGCATGGACACGCAGCTCAAGTCGACGCGGCTGAAGGAACTGAGCCAGGAGAACAAAACGAAAGCGGCCGGTGATACGGCGGCCGCCGACTCTTTGCACAGTCATCGCCCCCACAAGCCGAAGCCAAAGACACCAACGCCGGCCGACACGCAAAAGACAAAGACCCCCGCCCCAAAGAAAACCTAGTTCACGCGACCCGAGCAGGACAATTCAGAAGTCAGATATCAGAGACCAGAAACCAGAGAGCCGGCTCCGGGCATTTCTGATTTCACTTTTCTGGTTTCTGACTTCTGGTTTGTCCGGACCCGCAGGCTAGGCCTGCGCAGATGCGAGCGCTTTGACCGCGCTCCGGAACGCTTCCTGCCCCGCGCCGAGCTTGTCGAGCTGGCCACCGCCTTCGGCCAGGTCCGGCTTGCCGCCACCGCCGCCGCCCATTGCCGGGCCGACCGTCTTGGCCAACTTGCCCGCGGGAAGTGATGCCTGCAGGTCCGGGCTGACGAATACGACGTAGCGGATGCGCGGTCCCTCACCACCGGTGAGCAGTCCCGCGTACTTCTCTTTCAGCAGTTCGCGCACGCGGTCGGATACGAGCCTGAGCTCGCCGGTCTCGAACCTGGCGAAGTGGCTCACGACGGCCTTGAAGCCGCCGACGTCCTCGGGCTTGGCCGCCAGCTCGTCGCCGGCGACGCGCGCCAGTTGTGCTGACAGGCCGGCCAGCCTCTCGCCCTGTCGCTTCAGTTCCTCGCCCAGCCCTTCGACCTTCTTGACCAGCGTCTCCTCGGTCCCGCCCAGATGCTCAGTGAGCTGGGTCACGATGGCGCGCTCGGACGCCGCGTTCTCAAACGCCGCCCTGCCGACCAGCGCCTCGATGCGCCGGATGCCGGCGGCCACGCCGGTTTCCGAGATGATGCGGAAAAGCCCGATCTGGCCCGTGCTCTTCAGGTGCGTACCGCCGCAGAGTTCCATCGAGAAGTCACCGACCTTCACGACCGTCACCTTCTCGCCATACTGGTCACCGAAGAACGCCAGCGCGCCCATCGCCCGCGCCTCGTCCAGCGGCGTGTTGCGCAGGGCCTGGACATGCCGGTCGGCCACGACCTGCTCGTACACCGCCCGCTCCACGGCCAAGACTTGCGCCCGCGCCATCGGCTCGAACGCCGCGAAGTCGAAGCGCAGCCGTCCGGGCTCGACCAGCGAACCTTCCTGTTTCACATAATCGCCAAGCGTCTTCCGCAGTGCTGCATGCAACAGGTGGGTGGCGGTGTGCGCCCGCTCGATTTCGCGCCTTCGCTCCGTGTCCACCGCCGCGAAGACCTTGCCGAGGGACATGACCGAACCGTCCGACGGTTCGGATCGTGTCCCGAGGTCCCCCAAGCTCCCCCGCACCAGCTTCGCCTTGCAGGCAGGCACGCCCTGCTTGTAGTAGGTATTCAGCACTTCGAGCTCGAATCCCTCGCCGATAATCTTCCCGGTGTCGCCGACCTGCCCGCCCATCTCGGCGTAGAACGGGCTCTTCTTGAGAACGACTTCATACAAGCGCGGGACATGACCGAAATCCTCCTGGGATTTCGGATCGTGTCCCAAGCCGTCCAACGGTGCGAAGCTCACTATCTCGGTGTCGACCTCGTCGCTGTCGTAGCCGACGAACTCCCAGTCGGCGGCACCTTCGTGCGCCGGACCGGTCGTGCTGATGAATGTCTCTTTGCGGCTGCGCTCGCGCTGTTCCTGCATCGCCCGGTCGAATCCGGCCGTGTCGAGCTTCACTCCGGCATCTTCGGCCAGTTCCTTCACGAGCTCGATGTGGAACCCGAAGGTGTCGTGCAGCTTGAACAGGTCGTCGCCGGGAATGAGTCCGTCGCGCCTGTGCGCGTCCAGCACGTTCTGCCAGCGCTCCAGCCCGGCATCGAGGGTACGCAGGAACCGCTCCTCTTCCGACTTGATGATAAGCGCCGCCTGCTCGCGCTTGGCCACGACTTCCGGGTACCACTGCCGCATCAACTCGACGACCTCGCCCGAGACCTTGTAGAGGAACGGCTCAGCTACGCCCTGCCGGTGGGCGAAGAGCAGCGCCCGACGCAGGATGCTGCGCAGAACGTAGCCCCGTGCCTCATTTGAGGGAATCACGCCATCGGCGATGGCGAAGGTCAGGGCGCGCGCGTGGTCCGCCGCGACGTATAGCATCGAAGGGACATGACCGAAATCCGCCGGGGATTTCGGATCGTGTCCCGAGACGCCTCGCCCTTCGCCCTTCGCATCCATATTGAGCATCTTTGCCGTCGCCTTCACGATAGGGGCGAAGAGGTCAGTCTCGAATATCGTCTTCTTCTTCTGGGAGACCATGGCCAACCGTTCCATGCCCATGCCGGTATCGATGCCGCGGTTCTTCAGCGGCTCGCGCTTACCGTCGGGCAACTGGTTGTACTGAGGGAAGACGATATTGTAGACTTCGCTGAAACGGTCGCAGTCGCAGCCCGGCGCGCAGTCCGCCTTGCCGCAGCCGAACTCGGCCCCGAGGTCCACGTAGATTTCCGAGCAGGGACCGCAGGCTCCGCCGCCCCCGACCGGGCCCCAGAAGTTGTCCTTGGCGCCGAGGCGGACGACCCTGTTGGCCGGCAGGCCGACCTTGGTGCGCCAGACGTTGTAGGCCTCATCGTCCTCGGTGAAGACCGAAGCGTACAAGCGCTCCGCGTCGAGCTTCACGACCTGGGTCAGGTATTCCCACGCCCAGGGAATCGCCTCGTGCTTGAAGTAGTCGCCGAACGAGAAGTTACCAAGCATCTCGAAGAATGTGCCGTGGCGCGGAGTCTTGCCGACCTGGTCGAGGTCGGACGCGCGCAGGCACTTCTGGATGGAAGTCGCCCGGCGATAGGGCAGTTCGACCGTTCCCGCCCAGTACGGCTTGAACTGGACCATGCCCGCGCTGGTAAAAAGCATGGTCGGGTCGTCCCTCGGAATCAGGGACGAACTCGGTACGACCCGGTGGTCCCGCTGGCCGTAAAACTCAAGGAACGTCCGACGCAGCTCGCGGTGATTCATTGCGGTTATTTTATAGAGAAACTCAGGCTACGCAACAGGGCACACCGCGTCATGCGGAATGGGACAAACCAGAAGTCAGAAACCAGAAGAGTGAAACCAGAAATGTCCTGAACCGAATTCCTTGTTTCTGGTCTCTGCGCTCTGCGCTAGCCGAGCCGATTATCAGGTCGATTCGGACTCGTCGAGGTCGATGACGTGCCGAATCGTGTCCGGCGAGAAGCCGCGCCGGGCAAGGAAGGCAAACAGGCGTCGCTTGAGCACGCCCGGCTCAAGCCGGCGGTTGCGGGACAGGTACTTTTCCGCCACTTCGCGCGCCGCTGCTTTCTCGTCCGGCGCCGAGGCTAGCGCGTCTTCGATGTGCTCCCTGGCCACCCCACGTTTAAGCAGTTCGCCGCGTATCCGCCACTTCCCTTTGTGCCCGATGGAAATACGGTCCTCGGCAAACCGCCGCGCGAACCCGGCGTCGTCGATCATCTTCAGCTCCGCCAGCCGCTGCAGGGTCGCGGCGACGATGTCCGGCGAGAAGCCTTTGCGCGTGAGCCGCTGCGTCAGTTCGCTGGTGGTCCTCGCCTTGTACGTAAGGAGAAGGAATGCATACTGGCGGGATTCGTACAGTTGTTCTTCGCGGGCGATACGGTCGAGTACGGTTCGGTCTACCTCCTGCCCGACATGCAGGCCGAGCGCGCCGACCGTGTCGCTGGACAGGCCAAACAGAAAGTTGCCGTCGAGGAAAACCGATACCCGCCGCTTGTGTCTCTTCTGCGGCTCAAGCGCGGTTATCCGCACGGAGTCAGACCAGACAAATCAGAAATCAGAAACCAGAAAAGTGAAATCGGGATCAGCAGGAGCCGGCTTTCTGGTTTCTGGTATCTGGTTTCTGGTTTCACTATTGTCCGAGACCGCCTAGCTCTTCGCCTTTCGTGCCTTCGTGGCGTCTGCTTCGACCTCCGCGCCGGTTTCGCGCTGCACTATCTTGCTGACCTTTGGTATCTTGAGCTTTCCATAGAGCTCTGCCTCGGCCTTGGCCTGAACCTGGGCATTCTCGGTCAGGAAATCAACCGCCGCATCCCGGCCCTGGCCGATACGCATTTCACCGTACGTGTACCAGCTACCGGACTTGCCGAACACACCCTGCTCGACGCCGATGTCAACGAGTTCTCCGGCGCGCGAGATGCCCTTGCCGTATATCAGGTCGAACTCTGCCTCGCGGAACGGCGGCGCGACCTTGTTCTTCACGACCTTCACGCGCGTGCGGCTGCCGATGACGGTTTCCTCCTTCTTGATGGCGGCGATCCGCCGAATGTCGAACCGCATCGTCGCGTAGAACTTCAACGCAAGTCCCCCGGTCGTGGTTTCGGGGTTCCCGAACATCACTCCGATCTTCTGGCGGATCTGGTTGGTGAAAATGGCGCAGGTCTTGGAGCGAGCGGCCACGCCCGAGAGCTTGCGCATCGCCTGTGACATCAGCCGCGCCTGCACCCCGACGAACGCATCGCCCATCTCGCCCTCGATTTCGGCCCGCGGCACCAGCGCCGCGACCGAGTCCACGACGAACAGGTCGAGCCCGCCGGAGCGGGTCAGCATCTCGGCGATTTCCAGCGCCTGCTCGCCGGAGTCGGGCTGCGACACCAGCAGGTTGTCGAGGTCGACACCTAACGCCTTGGCGTAGTTCGGGTCGAGAGCGTTCTCGGCGTCGATGAACGCTGCGGTCCCGCCGAGTTTCTGGCATTGGGCAATGATGTTGAGGACGAGCGTCGTCTTGCCCGACCCCTCGGGCCCGTAGATTTCCACAATCCGTCCGCGCGGCACGCCGCCCACGCCGAGCACCGCGTCCAAGCCGATGGAGCCGGTCGGAATCGCCTCGACGCTCACCGCCGGCGTGTCCTGGCCGAGGCGCATCACCGCGCCTTTGCCGAACTGCTTCTCTATCTGCCCAAGGGCACTGCCAAGAGCCCTGATTTTCTCGTCATCTTTTGCCATCTTGCCTCCTACGTTCGGGAATCATCAATGCTGGCAGAGTATAGATTTCGCTGTCGCCAAGTCAAGCCGACTGCCGGCCAAAGCCCGAATTGGACATTCCGCTTCATTCGGGTTTCAATCGAGCTTCGTGCTTCGTCATTCGAGCTTCGCCTTTGGACACGGCTTCTCGTTCAAGGTCGTACAGCCTGAATCGCGCTGCCTTGAACTTGCCGGATGAGTCCGGTTCCACGACCTTTAGAACTTCTTCGAGCACACGTGCCGACTCTTCGGCCCGCTTGAAGTTGGCGAGCAGCACATCCTCGATATTCTTCCGCTTCGTCCGGTCGAAACGGTCGCCGCGCCCGAGGTCGGTTTCACTTCGCCGGCTTGAAATGACGCTTCTGCGCAAGACCCGCGCGTCGCGGCCGACCTGGGTTCTGAGCTTCCTGACGCCGGCGAGCAGCCGTCGGTCCTCAAGGCCGAGACGCACGACGTCCTCGACGACCCGCAGGCCTTCGGTCAGTCGGTTGAGATTGACGTCGATGATGCGGGCGGCGCGGTAATCGGTCACGCTGCCAGCTTAGGATACGCCCGGCCGGAAGTCAAGACAACGACAGCGGCCCGGCTTGACGCCGGGCCGCGTTTGAGTTCTCTGGCTAACGCTTCTTGGCTTTCTTGGTCGTCTTCGCCTTCTTGACCTTCATCTGCTCGCCGCAGCAGACCGGGCCGCAATCGGCACAGTCGCAGGCATCGCTCACGACCAGCACCAGACCGCATGAATCGCATACGTACTTGTCGCCTTTTTTCATCATATCCTCCTTACTCCTGAGACTCTAGGAGAGCCTTAGCGATTCTCAGGGCACGTAGACCCAGACGTCAAGACCGCCGGACCAGTTGGCCAGCGTGCCACCCTCGGAGATGGGCGTCAGCGGGAGGCCCACCTTGGGTCGGATGGTCAGTATTGAGATCGGCTTCCAAATCACCAGCACGTTGGCCGTGTGCTGGCTGACCTGCGTATGGGGGACCCAAGTCGCGCCCCACACGGTATTGTCACGCATGGACCCCACGAAGGCCAGTTCAGGCGTTATTGTCTTGGTTACGGAGTAGTCGAAGGTAAGGTTGTACTCGAACATGTCGCCGACTTTGGTCTGGGAGTCGGCTACGGAATCCGGGAGATAGCCGTTGTACCAATACGCTGCCCGGATGTGGGCGAGGAAATTGCCGAGCTTCTTCGTGGTCGCGGAGAAACCGAACGCGACGTCGGTCGTCCGGTCGCTCAGCGCCGGGTCCGCGGTCTTGCTCGTGGTCGGGAAGTTGGCGCCGAATATGAGCGCGGCCTTGAGCGGCTTATCCGGGTCCTGGAGCACGCCCCAGCGCGCGTACACCATCAGGTCGCCCAGCCCCTGCGACTTGAACGTATCCTTCTGCTTCATCGCCAGCGGGAACACCGCGTCGATGTCGAAGTTGTTGGCCAACCCGTACGCCAGCGTCAGGTCGCAGGAAATCGTCTTGGTCGGCACGAAACCATCCGGAGTCTCGTACTTGCCCGACGACCAGTTGTAGCTTGTCGCTGTCTGGTTGTACCCGAAGTTGGTCCAGCCGAAGAACTGGTTCTGCTTGTTCATGGTGGACGAGCGGCCGAGGAACGAAGTCGCCATCCCGGTCCCGGCCAGCACCGCCAGAGTCAGCACCATCACCGTCAGTCTCTTCACTATCTGCCTCCTTTTAGCTTCTCGCTCAATACCCGTTCACTGCCCCCGCTCCCTGCCATTCGCCCAGTCAGCGTAGCCAAGACAAGGGCCGAGTCAAGCGGGAAAGGATGATGTTGACCGGCGTCGAGCTTCACTCTATTCTCACCCGATGAAAACGACGCTGCGCACCCGGAAGCTGGAAGAACTGAACTGGATGGAGTTCAAACGCATCGTGCCGGAAACGACCGACGTTGTGCTTCTGCCGGTCGGCACCGTCGAAGCCCACGGCGTGACCGGGCTCGGCACCGACAATCAGGTCCCGGCGTCAATCTGCAACCGTATCGCGGCCGACGTGAACGCGCTCATCGCGCCCGGGGTAAACTACGGCATCACCCGGTCGCTCCTGCCCTATCCCGGCTCGGTCACGGTGCTGCCCGAGACGTTCGAACGCTACGTGTTCGAGGCCGCTTCCGGACTGGCTGATGCCGGCTTTCGCAGAATCGTCATCATGAACGGCCATGGCGGCAACACCGAGGCGCTCAAAGCCGTCTCCGCCCGGCTCTACTGCGAGAAGGAGGTTTACAGCGCGGTACTCGATTGGTGGATTCTCTGCGCCGATGAAATCAAGCGGGTCTACGGCCATGCGGGCGGGCACGCGGGCACCGACGAGACGGCGATGGTGCAGGTTGACCACCCCGAGCAAGTGAGGAAACAGGACTATCGCAAGGAGATGGCCTTCCTCACCCGGCCCGGCCTGGCTGCGACCCCATTCCCCGGTTCCATCATCCTCTACAAGCAGAACGAAGGCTATCCTGACTTCGACCCGGCAAAGGCCGAAAAGCTCATGGACGCAGTCTGCGCCAAGATTCGAGCGACCATCCTCGACGTTTTCCGCCGCTGGCAGACCATCCGCTGAGAGCGGCCCAAAGTCGGTATCGCCTCAGTCGTCCACAGCAAACTGCCAACTGGGCAGACTGTGACATCTGGCGCTGAAAGCGCCCGTCAACGGCCACTGAAAAGCTCACCGGAAAGCGCCTCCTGCAGCAGCTCTAATCGTGAGCATCGTCGTATCTCGGGTTGTGTACTGCATCTTGTCTTCGACTGTATCTTGAACTGCATCTCAACTTCCACCTTGAGCTGGATTCTCAACTGTTCCCGCCATTGGAGTTGTAGGGCAGTGGGAGGAACAATCCGGGAAGCAGCTCTCCGAGCAAACCGGAGACCAACGGTCGGAGCTACCTCGGGACCAACGAGGAGAGCAACCCGCGGAGTTAGCCGGGCCGCAACGCTCCGACCAACCCGGAGAGGAACCGGTGGAGTTACGGATAGACTAACCGGGAAAGCTAACCGGAGAGGAACCGGTAGAGCAACCCGGGGAGTTGCGGTGGAGGTTCATCCGGGAATTACGGTGGAGATAACTCCCCTGTCTACTGTCTACTGAATCTACTATCCCCCGGGCGGGGGAGGTGACTTAGCGGACCATGGCCTAACGCTTCCCACCACAAGCAGATAGGCCCGAAATCCGGCCCGGCGTCTTGTAGCCAAAGACATATACAAGCCCGCCCAATCTCCAATCGACAATCTTCAACCGAGAACTTAGATTGCAGGTTGTGGATTGGCGCGGCGCGGGCTAGGACCGGTCGGAGGCGGGGACGCGGAGTTTGGCGCAGCGGGCCAGCGACCAGGCATACCAGTCGCAGACGTCGCCGATGCAGCGGCCGGTTGACTGGCAAAGCGGCTTGACCCGTGCCGGGTCGACCCCGATCTTCACCAGCTCGGCAATCCGTTCGAGGCTGAGTCTGGTCGCCGGCACGTCCGCCTGGGTAAGGCTGCCGTTGAGGAGCATCTGCCCCTGTTTGTGGTAGAACCACTCTTCCGCTCCGGGTGAATAGCCCTCTTCGAGCAACTTCGGGTCGTCGGCTGCGGGATCGAGACCCTTTGCCTCCCGCTCGGCCAGGCGTATCAGCTTGGCGGCTTCGCGCAGGTCCACGCCCGCCTGTTTGTTCCCGAAGATCGCGACGCTGCCGGACGCCCTCCGCTGAATGACGATTGCCGCCCGGGCCCCGAACTCCGACCGGGCGTACTTGTGGATTCCCTCCTCGTCCGAGTCGATGGTCACGATTCGCAGCCGCTTCTGCCCCATCGTGATCTCTTCGACTCTGGCCCTGGCGTCGAACTCAGGCTTGACCACGGTGAAGAAGCGCAACTGCTCCTGGTACTTGGCTTCGATGGCGACGAGCGACCATTCGATTGCCCGTTGCGGGTCGGCCGGGTACTGGCCGTGCAGCAGTTTGACCACGTAGGAGATGTCGAACGGCGAGGCGTTCCCATCGACGTCCGCGGCCTTGACGAACTTTAGTATCTTGGCAAGTGAAGGGTCGTCGCCGACGCCGAGCTCTTTGGCGACGAGGGTCGTCGCGCATTCATCCGGCTTCCGGCCTCCCTCCGCGGTCGGGTGCTCGTCGAACCGTCCGCCGCCGATGCCGAGCAGCAAGGTCCCCCGTGCCTCGTAGTCTTCCGGCTTGAGGCCGGTTTCGGCCAGTTTGCGGATGGAGGTGAAGGAAACGGCCGCCGCACCGATGCCGGGAAACCGCGTCTCGCCGAACTTGCGGAGCAGCCAGATGGCCACGATTTCGTCGAGGTGCGGCCGCTCGTGGGTCAGGATGGTATTGAAGGCCACTTCGTGCCAGAGTAGCGGAAAGAAGACGGGGGGTCAAGGAGACGGACGAGCGAAGTAAGAAGCTAGAGGTCAGAAGTGCCGGAGAGAAAGTCGAGATTCTGCATTCTGCGCCCCGATTTCTGCCTTCTGACTTCGGCTGGCCTGAAGACAGTACGGGCGGGCCTTCGCCCGCCCTGTGTCAGACCGAGCCTCTGTCCGGCTAGCCGCGGTCGCCGCCGCGGCCGTGTTCATGCCCGCCGTCTCGCGGCCCTTGCCAACCGTGGCGGTCCGGGTGGCGCTGGTCGTTTCTATCCCAGCCTTCGTGACGGCCAAACCACCAGCCCCAGCGCCAGCCGAGGCCGCGATTCTCTCTATCCCAGTGCTGGGGCGGCCGGGCGTGCTCGCACGGGCGCTCCATCCGCATCTCATGCTGGTGATGCCCCATCTCCAACCAGACCAGAACCGGACCCCAGAACCAGGCGTGACGACGTTCCATCCGCCGCTCGTGCCGCGCCGTACTCGCGTAGGTCGCGCTCGACAGGAACAGCAGCAGTGCTGCCACGGCAAGGATGCTTCGCTTCATGCTATCTCCTTTTGGACGGTTGCCATACGACCATATCTACCGAGGGATGGCCGATTCTATTCCGGTGAGGAGATACTACGCGGGGAGAACGATGGCCGAGGTCGAGTACTCCGGGACCATCTGGAATCCGTCGCTGAGCGTAATCCCGATGCGCTCGGGCCGGAGCAGGGCGAATACCTTCTGTTGTTCCGAGAGGTCCGGCCAGACCGGGTAGCCCGGGCTGAAGCGAGCGGTCTTTTGCCAGCCCGGTAGTTTCGGCAACCGGCGCTGGCTGAATTCCGCCAGGGCCTCGGTCAGTTCGGCGCTCAGGCCGTGCAGGAGAAACTGGTCGTGAACCCGGCCCTGTTCGGCCAGCCTGCGACCTTCTGCAGCCGCCTGGGCGCCGGTCGACACAACCTGGAGCGCGACGTGGATACGTGCCGTCCCGTGGCGGCGTTGCAGGCGGCGCGCAAAGGCGGGTGCAAACCGCAACCGAGTCAGTTCCTGCCCGGTCCCGGGATGAAGGACACGCAACTCGCTGCCGCTGACCTCGGCGGCGAACAGGCCGTAGACAATTGCTCCGTGCCACAGCACTCGCCGTTGCGCGGTGGCGAGCAGTTGGTCGAGCGTGTACTCGGCATCACGCCAGGCCACCCGGTCCGCTTTGGGCCCGAGCATGCGCCAGCGTTTCCGAAACAGCGCGTCAAGGTCGAGCAGCGGCGCATAGTTGCGGATTTCGACGTGGACCAGCTTGGTCAGGGCGCGCGCGTAGGCGCCGGATATGCGGGGCAGGTTCCTTGCCACCGGCGCTGACGCGTCCGGACTTGTGGAGGCAGGGACCTCTTTGTGTGTCGCGACTTGCGCCTGCTGGACGGCGTCCGTCCCTTGACTACCGTCTCGGCCACAAATGGCCTGCATGATGCTCAGGCCCTGGATCGCGTCTTTCGCGTAGTACACCTTACCCGGGTACGCCGGCCGCAGCTCGCGGTCGACGTAGGCGCGGTTCAGGGCCGCGCCGCCGCAAATCACCGGCGTCGAGAGGCCGGCCCCGGCAAAGACTTCCACGTACTCCCTCATGGCGCGCGCGGATTCGACCAGCAGCCCGGAGAGGCCGATGGCGTCCGGCCGGTGTTCGCGCGCCGCCGCCAGGATATCTTCCGGCGTCTGCCGCACACCGAGGTTTACTACCTTGAATCCATTGCTGGACAGGATCATGTCCACAAGGTTCTTGCCGATGTCGTGCACGTCGCCGCGAACCGTCGCGATCAGCAACGTACCGCGTCCCTTGTCGCCACCCGCCGGCAGGTGCGACTTCAGGATATCGAACGCCGCCCGCACCGCCTCCGCCGACCTGAGCACGAACGGCAACTGCATTTCGCCGGACTCGAACCTTCGACCCACCTCGGCCATTGCCGGCAACAACTGCTTTGAAATGACTTCGGTTGCGGGCGTGGTCTTGAGCAGCTCGGCGATGGCGGCAGCGATCCCGGCGCGGTCTCCGGCGAGCACGCAGGCCTGTGCCGATAGCGGAGCGTGCGCACTGGACGGTACCCGACGACCGGTGCTCGGCGGCTGGCCCAGGGCGAGCAACGCTTCGAGGGGCGTTCCCTGCCCGCGTCGGCGGTTGAAGATCACGTCCTCGCAACGCCTGACCGTTTCGGCGTCAAGCGAAGACAGGGGCGCGATTCCCCCGGCGTGAACGATGGCTGCGTCAAGCCCGTGTGCGACCGCCTGGTGCAGGAAGACGCTGTTCAGCGCCCGGCGCAGCCCCGGCGCGAGGCCGTAGGAGATATTGCTGATTCCGAGCAGAGTCAAACTCTTGGGGAAACGGCGGCGGGCTTCCCGAATCGCCTTCAAGGTCTCGGCGCCGGCCTCGCGCAGCGACTCGTCCCCGCTGGCAAGCGTGAAGGTCAGAAAGTCGAAGAAGACGTCCTGCGGGGCAAGGCCGCCGCGCCGGACCGCCAGGTCGTACAGCCGCCCTGCGACCTCGAGCTTTCGTCCGCAGGTCATCGCCATGCCCTGGTCGTCGATCGTCATCAGCACGAGCGCGGCCCCCATTCGGCGACAGAGACCTACTGTCTTCCCGGCCCTTTGCGGGTCTTCGAGGTTGACCGAGTTGACGATGCAGCGCCCGGCCAGGCGCTCAAGCGCCGCCTCCACTGCTTCGTAACGGGTGGAGTCAACCATCACCGGGAGGTCGACGTGCGAGTTCAGGCGAACCGCAAGCTCCTTCATGTCTGCCACCTCGTCCCCGCCCGCAGCCGCGACTGAGAGGTCCATGACCTGCGCGCCATCGGATTTCTGTTCCTGCGCCACCGCGACCATGCCGTCGAAATCGCGGGCCAGCAGTCGTTCGCGGAACCGCTTGCTGCCGCTCGCGTTCGTCCGCTCGCCGACGAAGAGCGGGCGCGGTTCAACCTTCAGGTCCTGGGCGCTGAAGAGTGACGAGACGCGCGGTGCCGGGTCAGCCGGCTTGAGCGGCGCGACACCGTCAAGGGCAGCTCGAAGCTGTCGGATGTGCTCAGGCGTGGTCCCGCAGCAACCGCCGGCGATGGCGAGGCCCGGCCCTTCCGCAAGCCGCTTCATCTGCTCGGAAAACTCCTCAGGCGAGAGGTCGTAGACCGCCTTCCCGGCCTCGATTCGCGGCAGACCGGCGTTAGGCATGGCCGATAGTAGCTTCGACGAGTGGCCGGCGAGGTAGCGCACGGCTGCCGCCATGCCTGCCGGGCCAAGACTGCAGTTAACCCCGATCGCAGTGACCGGGTATGGTTCGATTGCCGCAAGCACGGAGGCAATGTCGGAACCGGTCAGCGTCCGGCCGTGCTCATTCAAGGTGACCTGGGCTATGACCGGGACGCTGCGAGCAGCCGACGCAAAGGCACCGAGCACGGCTGCCAGCGCCGCCTTCAGCTGCAACAGGTCCTGGCTGGTCTCAAGTATCAGGCAGTCGACACCACCCGCGAGCAGTCCGTCGATCTGCGGCCGGAAGCTCGACAACAACTCGGCAAATGTGATCTGCCCGAGGCTGGGCAGCTTCGAGCCCGGGCCGACCGAGCCGGCCACGAACCGCGGTTCGGACGGCGTGGCGTAGCTCCGCGCGGCGCGGCAGGCGATCGCGGCCGCGCGGCGGTTGAGTTCGAAGCACCTCTCCCCCAGCCCGCGCTCCGCCAGTGTATGCTGCGCGCCGCCGAAACTGTTCGTCTCGACGACGTCGGCGCCCGCGGCCAGAAATTGTTCGTGCACTCGGCGCACCAGCTCCGGCTCGGTTTCGACGAGCAGCTCGTCGCCGCCGGCGGGCGCGCCCAGAGCCTGAAGCGCGGTGCCAAGGCCGCCGTCGAAAACGACGATGCGCTCTTGACCGAACTTTGCAAGCCAGTGCGTCCCGGCCGCCTGCCGTCGCTTCAACTGAAGGTCGCCTTCAGGACCTCGGCGGTGGCCCGGCTCCGGCCCATGGTGTAGAAATGCAGGCCGGGCACGTCCTGCCGGAGCAGGTCGCGACAGAGCCGCGTGGTGAACTCGACGCCGGCGCGGGCGGCTTCGGCCGGGGTGGCCGCGCTGGTGATACGGCTCACCAATTCCTCGGGCAGGTCAACGTGGAATTCGCGTGGTATCGAGACGAGCTGCTTCGCGTTCGTGACCGGCTTGATGCCGGGGATGATAGGCACCTTGATGCCGATGGCGCGCGCCCGATCGACAAACTCGAGGTACGGCCTGGCGGCGAAGATCATCTGGGTGATGACGTAGTCGGCGCCCGCGTCGACTTTGTCCTTCAGGTGGCGCAGGTCGTCGGCGAGGTTCGGCGCCTCGTAGTGCTTCTCCGGATAGCCGGCGGCGCCGACGCAGAAGTCGGTCGGCACCGCGTTGTCCAGCTCCTCCAGATACCGGCCCCGGTTCATGGCCGCAATCTGGGCGGCAAGTTCCGACGCAAACCGGTGGCCGTCGGGCTCGGGGATAAACTCTTTGAAGCCCGGCGCCGGGTCGCCGCGGATTACGAACAGGTTGGTGAACCCAAGGTACTGCAGGTCGATGAGCGCGTCCTCGGTTTCGTAGCGGTCGAACCCTCCACAGATGATGTGCGGGACCGTCTCAATCTTGTAGCGGTTGGCAATGGCAGCGCAGATGCCGACCGTACCGGGGTTCTTGCGGCGCGGGATCTTTCTGATAAGACCGGCGCCCACGTCCTCGTAGACGATCCGCTGCTGGTGATAGGTGACGGTGATGAACGTCGGGCGGAACGGCAGCAACTGATCCACCGAGCTGAACAGCTCGGCGATCGACCTCCCCTTTTCGGGCGGGGTGATTTCGATTGAGACCAGCGGCTGTTTCCGCCGCGCGATAAGCTCGGTAATGTGCAAAGACCTCTCCTTGCGCGCAAAATAAAGAACCGCCCCTACATCAGGCGGCTTGCCGGCAGAAAGGTACTTTTGCCACGTCGGCCGCATCGGACCGCGTTCGGCCCGGGCACCGTAGCGCCTTCAAGCTCGGTTGCCGTGCCGGCGCCCGAACCGGGCCGCCGGCCGCTCCTGATGCAGCGGGATTATAACGCCCGGCCGTCACGGGTGCAAGACCCGACGCGGCGCTTGGCGACGTAGAAGCATGTCGTATCCGGGCACAGAGTCCTTCTTGGCCGGCGGCGAATATTGACACGCCTCGCAAAGGGCGCACGTCTCCCGATGGGGTGCCTCGGGCAGACGCTCCCCAACCCCGGGCCGAACAGCGACTGGACACCGCGAGCGGTCCGCGATTCCACCTTGACAAGAAGGTCGCGGTGAATAGCATAACAGTGTGCAGAACCGTCGTCTGCGCGGGTTCTCGCTCCCCTGCCGTCCGCCCGTGGACGGCGCCCAGCGTGACCGCGTGCGACCATCGTCTCTGCCCCCGGGCAGCGGCGCCGACAGCTGTTCGCCTGACCCGGGCAGAGAGTCATGCTACGCATCCCGGTGTCACGTCGGAAGCATGAAGCTTTCCCCGCCCGGCCGGGCTGTGACCGGCCAAAAAGGAGTCTCTCGATGACCAAACTTCACTGGGGCTACAAAGACGTCTTTCGCGCCCTGCGACTCGGCTTTTCGGCAAAGAAAGTCTGGATGATGTCCCTCGGCCTGCTGATCGGTATTGCCGGGTATACGCTGCTGACCTACGTCGCCTACGCCGCTGCCGGCACTGACCTGCTGACCGTGTGGCAGACATTCCGGCTGCTGCCGTTCCCGTCGCCGATCGACTACGGATTCCCCTGGTACGCGTGGGTCGTGTTCGCGGTCGGGGTCGCGTGGTTCATCGGTGTGCTGCTGATAACCGGTACGGCCGTATCCAAGGTCGCCTACGAGCAGTTGCGCGGCGACGAGTTCTACGAGTCGAAGGAGGCGTTCCGGTTCGCGCTGGGAAACGGCGCGGCGGTGCTGGCCAGTCCGCTCTTGATCCTAGCGTTTGTCGCCCTGATCGGTGTCTTCGGGCTCATCTATAGCCTGGTCGGCGCGATCCCGGCGGTCGGCGAAATAGTGGTTGCACTGCTGGCGATTCTCGGGTTCATTGCTTCGCTTTTCATCGTCTACCTGCTCGTAGTCTTCGCCTGTTCGTTAGTGCTCGGTCCCAGCGTCGTAGGCACCACGCACTCCGACACCTTCGACACCCTGTTCGAGGTGTTCTCCTGCGTCAACGAACAGCCCGCCCGACTCCTCTGGTACACGGCGACCACCGCCTGCCTGGCCAAGCTCGGCTCGTTCCTGCTGGGGCTCGCCGCCAGCGCCGCCGGGAGAATCGGCTACGCCCTCACGGGTGCCTTCATGGGCGGCAAGCTGGCAGACGTCATGGCAAATGCGGCGTACTACTTCAAACTGGCGGTCCCGGACTGGTGCCCGATTCCGTTCCACCAGACTCTTATCGCCGAGCTGAACCTCTACGGCCTCCCGCAGGTCTACCTTCCCGGCAGCTACACGTCGCTCGGCTGGAGCCAGGATATCGCATCCCTGCTGCTGGGCGTCCTCTTCTACCTCATCGCAATCATGGTCGTTGCCTACGGCCTGTCGGTCTGGTTCACGGGCATGACGCTCAACTTCGCGGTTCTCGACTACAAGAAGGACGACAAGAATATCCTGGAACTCCCGGAGGACGAAGAAGAGTTGATCGAGCCGGTGCCGAACCCGGAACTGAAGGACCTGGAGCCCAAGCCGGCCTCGGAACAACCCGCCAAAGAGGGATAGACTCGACCAGGAACGGGGCGTAACCACAGTCTGTTCAATAACTTAGCCGGTAGATGGGGCTTCTGTTGGTCAACGGCTACCGGGCTGTAGTCCGAGGCCAGGTCCAAGGGTTAGGATTCCGGCCCTTCGTCTATCGCTTGGCCGCAGATCTCGGCGTGCGCGGGTTCGTTCGCAACTCTAGCCGCGGAGTAGTCATCTTGGCGCAGGGCAGGAACGCTCGTCGGTTCCTCGACCAGATTAGGCAGGATCCACCACCGCTGGCCGTCATCACGTCGTTCAGCATTGCACGCTCACGGACTCGACCGTTCAGAGGCTTCTCCATCCGGACGAGTCGCACCGAGGACGGCACCGGCGTGGACGTCATACCCGACCTCGCCGTCTGCCCGGACTGCCTTCGCGAGGCCAGGGATCCGCATGACCGCCGCTACCGATATCCTTTCACCAACTGCACGCAATGCGGCCCGCGCTACACGATCATCCAGCGTCTTCCCTATGATCGGCCAAACACCACGATGGCGGGCTTCAGGATGTGCGCGCAGTGTCTAGGGGAATACACCGACCCGTCCAGCCGGCGCTACCACGCGCAGCCCATCGCCTGCCCAAACTGCGGACCCACGCTCGCCGTTCGTGCAGCCCGAAGTAGAGAGGCGTCTCGCCCCCCCATAGAGGCGGCGGCGTGCGCCCTGCTGGATGGCAGGATCGTGGCCATCAAGAGCCTGGGCGGGTTCCAGCTTGCATGCGACGCGACGAACGGCCGCTCGGTAGAACTGCTGCGCGCGAGGAAGCGGCGGCCCGCCAAGCCGTTCGCGTTGATGTGCGAGAACGTGGTCGTTGCCCGCCGGTTCTGCCGCGTGTCTCGGTCAGCCGAGGAAGTCATGGTTTCAGCCGCTGCGCCGATTGCGCTGCTGCCGAAGTCGCCCCGCCCGACGGTTATCATCGCGAACGCCGTGGCCCCAGGCAACCGTCGCCTCGGTGTGATGCTGCCGTACACGCCGCTCCACGTGCTCCTGTTCGAGCAACTCCGCCGTGAGTCGGGCAAGCCGGCTGTGCTCGTGATGACCAGCGCCAATCATAAGGAAGACCCCATCATCGCCGACGACGCGCAATTGGCAAGTGAGCTGGGCGCCGTACCCGACATGGTCCTGACGCACGACCGGCCGATAGCCAACCGCTGCGACGACTCGGTGGTGCTCACCGACATGGGCGTGCCTTCGCCGGTCGTTTCGGTCAGACGCGCGCGTGGCTACGCGCCGCAGCCTGTCCGGCTGGGTCGGCTGTTTCACGTGAAACATCCGGTCCTCGCGGTCGGGGCAGAATACAAGAACGCTTTCGCGCTGGCCCGTGGTGGCCAGGTATTCCTAGGCCCCCATATCGGGACGGTCACGACCGCAGCCGGCACGCGTTTCTGGCTCGACACGTTTGCGCGTTATACCGAGTGGACCCGGGTACAACCGGAGGTCGTGGCAGCCGACTTGCACCCGGACTACGCGGCAGCAAGGCTGGCTGAGCAGTTGAGCAGCGACCTCGGGGTGCCTTTGGTGCGGGTTCAGCATCATCACGCACACGTTCTGTCTGCCATGGCGGAACACGACATAGCATACCCCGTTCTCGGCATCGCCTTCGACGGAACCGGCTACGGGACAGATGGCGCAATCTGGGGAGGAGAATTTCTGCTCGTTCGCGACAGAGCTAACTGGCAGCGTGTTGGACACTTAGGCTACCTCAGCCTTGCGAACGCGGGCGATGAGGTGGCTGACCCAGCCCGCGTAGCGCGCACCTATCTGATTCAGGCTCGCGCGTGGGAACGGAGCGGTGTCAGTTCCACCAGTGCGATTGGGGTGCTTCTGACGTCGTCCATGGGACGTCTGTTCGATGCCGCCGCCGCAATGACCGGCGCCTGCCGCTCCGCGTCCTTTGACGGACAAGCGCCGACTGCGCTGGAGGCGCTGGCCGAGTCAAGCGAACGCGGACATTGGTACTCGCCCGACCTGCTCGACCTGTCGGCCTCCCCCGCTCTGCTCCGGCCTGAGCCCATCCTTCTACATGTTGCACGTGAAACATCCGCCGGTGTGCGCCCGGCGACAGTCGCAGCGCGGTTCCACAACACGCTGTCCCAGGCCGCGGTCGCCCTCGCCGGCTTCCTCTGCGATCGCCATGGGATCGCGGCCGTCTGCCTGTCCGGCGGTTCCTTTCAGAACTCGCTGCTCCTTCGCGGCGTAGTAACCGGTTTGCGCTCTCTCGGCAAGCGGGTGTACTGGAATCAAGCCGTTCCGCTCAACGACGGCGGCATCGCGCTCGGTCAGGCTGTCGCCGCTGCCGCCTGCCTCTCGCAGCGCCACTCCTCCTGACGTTCGTCTCTATGCGCTCCCGCTTTTTCAGCTGCGTCACGAGACCGTGCTTGACACGGGGCACCGAGGGTCTAGAATCCTCGTCGGCAGACTAGCGACCCTACAATCAGTCCCTTGTGCCTCCTAACGCGCCAGCGGCGTGTTGCGTTTTGGCGCCGGCGCGGTCTCTGGTAGGAATGTGGACTGATTGGTGGACAACCGGACGACGTGTAGTACTCGCCCGTGGTCGCCTGAGCTTGTATAGGCGCGAACCTCCGAAAGGGGCTGCAGATGGGTGTGGCTGAAAGCGACATACGACCGCCCGCCGAGCAAGAAGTCCAGATCGACGCGGGAAAACTATGGACCGACATCATCGACTACGTGCGGCCACGGGTAAGTCGAGAAGGCTTCGATACTTGGCTTGCTCCGACGAGGGGGCGCACGGTGTCGGGCGGTACTCTCGAAGTGGAGGTTCCCAACTCTTTCTTCGCCGACTGGTTGAGCCAGCACTATTCGGCTGAGATCCGCGCCGCGCTCGCCAGCATATCGCCATTGGAATTGTCCGTGTCATTCCGCCCGCTGGGGGCAGACAACCCCGAGGTTCTGATTCGCCGCGCTCCGGCACGACGCCCGATCATGAGGCAGAGCGGGAACCGGCTCCAGCCTCATCTCTCCTTCGCGAACTTTGTCGTCGGTGAGTCCAATCGCCTGGCGGTGGCGGCGGCGCGCAGCGTTGCTGAGCAGCCCGGCGCCAGCTACAATCCGCTCTTCATCTACGGCGGCGTAGGCTTGGGCAAGACCCACCTGGCTCAGGCCATCGGCAACCAGGCGCTGGGTTCAAAGCCTAACCTCAAGGTCTACTACACTGCCGCCGATGACCTCTTCCTCGAGCTCATCCTTGCCATAGAGAAGAACACACGGCTGGAGTTCAAGAACAAATACCGCGGCCTTGATCTCCTTGTGCTCGACGACATTCACTATCTTGTAGGTAAGGAGCGGCTGCAGGAGGAGGTTTTCTACATCTTCAACTCGCTCCACGACACGGGCAGCCAGATAGTGTTCACCAGCGACCGTCCGCCACAGGACATCTCGACACTCGAGGGACGGTTGGCCTCCAGGCTTGGTTCGGGACTTGTTGTCGACATTCAGCCGCCCGAACTGGAGACGCGCATTGCCATCCTAAAACAAAAGGCGGCGCTGGATCGGGCCGAGTTACCTGACGAGGTGGCCTACTTCATCGCGGCGCGCATAAGGACGAGCGTCCGCGCGCTCGAGGGGAGTTGGATTCGGCTGCTGGCGCTTGCCTCGCTGGATGGCCGACCCATCACCGTCAACCTTGCCGAGGAGGCGCTAAAGGACTTGGTAAGAGAGGAAGAGCCGCCGGACCAAAACCACATCATCAAGGCATGCGCGGAACAATTCGGGGTCACGGTCAAGGACATTACTAACGGCGGCCGGACCAAACAACTGGCTCTCGCCCGCCAAGTGGCGATGTACGCGCTGCGGTCGAAGCTCAGCCTGTCTCTGAAGGAAATCGGTGGGCTCTTCGACAACAAAGACCATACCACTGTCATGCACGCGATCAAGCGCGTGGCTGATCTCAAGGTAAAGGACCCGGCTTTTTCTGCCAGGCTGGATAAGCTGCTGAAGGAGACAAGTCGTGGAGAACCACGTTGATAGAGATGTTGAACTACTCTGTCAGTATTTTCCTGAACCACGTTTCAACATACGTCTCAACACCACAAGGTGACATAGCGCATTGTAGATTTGCTACTTGTGTTGATTGCACCGATATCAACAACCCAACATCAGCAGCATCTTCTTTGATACATAGTAATCTTGATGATCTGAACCGTTCGTTGCGTACCATGTAGGTTATAATAATAATACACTCAACACAATGCGATACTCGGACTATTCTGTGGCAGACTAATGCCAGATAGTGGCGGCGTTGAACTTAACCAACAGACAACTGTTTACAAAGAGCGACAGTACATCTTGCTTGATAGTAGCGGCCAGTTGGTTCAAACAGCAACAATGCCCGCGCGGCAGAATTGCCTCACTTGGAGTGATTGAACTAGAAACGACTTGTGCCCAAGACACCACCAGGCAAGGTGGGTCGTAGGGCTGCCCACATTCTGGGTCTAGGACGTGGCCAACGTCAATTATCACGCCGTTCTTTTCGACCTTGACGGGACCCTCGTCGACTCGGGCCGTGACATCATCGATTCGATCCGGTTCACCTTGGACCAGGTCTTTCCCGGTCGCAACAAACCGAGCGACGAAGAGATACTGCTCATGGTCGGCCGTCCGCTGGAGTCGATCGTCTGTGAGCTAGGCTATCCGGTAGACGACGAGAACACGCGCCGTTTCGTAGACACTTACCGTTGCTACTACGCACAACACTACAACGACAGCACAAAGCCATACCCGGGTGTGGAGGCGATGCTTCAAGACCTGAAGAGCGCAGGTGTCAAACTGGGGCTGGTCACCACGAAACACCAGACGCAGGCCGAATTAACGTTGGCAGGCCTCGGTCTGGCGGGCTACTTCAACGACGTCTATGGCTGGGATGAGGGTCGCAAACACAAGCCCGATCCTGAACCGGTTCGGGTCTCACTGAGCAGAATACAGGTAGCGCCGGAACTCGCGCTCATGGTTGGAGACGCCGAACTGGACATCCAATCCGCCACGGCCGCGGGGGTCGACACGTGTGCCGTTACGTACGGATTCAGGCCGGCTTGGTTTCTCAAGTCCTTCAACCCCTGCTTCCTGGTTGCCCGCTCCGCCGACATAGTACCGATAGTGATCTCCGTGGGGAGAGATGAGCCACGGTTTGTCGCATGATGCGCAGACAGCGACCAACTGAGCAACAACCGAACCGGCGTCGGCGTAAAGACAGGGGATGACGGCCCAAGACGATGCTCATGGTTGCTTTGCAACTCACCGCTCGGCGGCCAGACGTCCATCACTAGGCACATGATTCCGAAACAACCAGACAACACTTTTCCCTTTGATGTCGACGTTGATTTCCAAACCGGCGACATCGTCTTTGCCGTAGACCGGCTGGGGAGCGTCGTATACTGGAATGGGGTGGCGGAATCGACCTCCGGGTTCAGAGCAGACGAAGTGCTCGGGAAGCACTACGTGTCTGCCTGCGGGTTTGAACGGGGCGTCGTGGACTTGGCGGCCATACTCGATGGACGCGACTTCACCGGAGGCGTCCGGTGCCACGTGCGGGGTGGAGGAGACGCGATGCTGTACCTGTTCGCGACGGTCGGGCGCGACCGGACAGGTAGACCGGCCGGCGTCGTCTTCGTCGGGCGCGACGTGACCGGCCTCTGGCGCGCCGAGGAGATAGCTCAGGCAGCCGCCGACAAGTACCGCCTGCTATTCGAGAACACACCTGACGCGGTGGCGATTGCGGATATGGAAGGGCACGTGCTTGAAGCCAACCCCGCGTGCCTCCGGCTGTACGGCTACGCTGCGGCGGATGTTAAGGGTGTGGAACTCGCCGACGTGGTAGTACCCGAGGATCGCCGCGAGGCCGCCAAGGCGATGGCGAGCCTGGCCGCTGGCATGCCGGCGACCAGGACGATCCGCGTGCGCAGGAGGGACGGCGGCCAATTCGTGGCTGAGCTCGCGGCGTCAGTTGTAGTACTCGGCGGTGAGCGCCGGATAGTGTTAGTCACGCGCGACGTCACCGATCGGGTTCGCGCCGAAGCAGCGCGCAACCAGTCGGAGCGGATGTACCGCGCGGTCTTCGAGGCGGCGAACGACGCGGTCTTCATCGAGTCAGTGGACGGGCGGATCCTCGACGTAAATCGGAACGGCTGCGAGCTGCTGGGCTACCGAAGGAATGAGCTCGTCAATATGAGCGTATCGGACCTGGTTCCGGTCGAGGCGCGGGCCTGGCTGTCGCTGGTCACCGACACGATCCTCCGCGTCCGTGCCTTCCGGGCCGAGGCCGTGAACCTGCACAAGAGCGGGCGTCATATCCCGGTAGAGGTGAGCGCGTCGGCGATGGAACTGGACGGCAGGACGGTGGTGCTGGCCATCGTCCGCGACATCTCCCAGCGCAGGCAGGCGGAGCAGGTGCTGCGCGAGAGCGAAGAGAAATTCCGCATCGTCGCCGAGCAGTCACCCAACATGATTTTCATCAATCGCCAGGGTCGTGTGGCGTATGTCAACCAGAAGGGCGCGGATGTCATGGGGTACACTCGGGAAGAGTTCTACGCCCCGGGGTTCGACTTCACGGGCCTGATTGCGCCCGAGTCCGTGGCACAGGTCCGGAAGGTCTACGCCCGGCATGCCAGCGGCGAGGACGTGGGGCCGTATGAACACACGCTGGTTACGAAAGAAGGTCAGCGCATCGAGTCAATCATCACGACCAAGCTCATCGACTATGAAGGCGCCAAGGCGATACTCGGCATTGTCACCGACATCACGGATCGGAAGCGGATTGAGCGGCGGCTGCGAGATTCGGAGGAGCAATTCCGAAGGTTGGTCGAGTTGTCGCCGGACGGTGTCGCGGTGCACCAGGACGGCCAGGTCGTGCTGGCCAACCCGGCTGGCGCTAGAATCCTGGGCTATGAGCGGCCGGACCAGATGATCGGCCGGGAGGTACTCGATTTCCTGCATCCGGAGGAACGTCCCGCTATGCTCGATCGGATGGCGAGAGCTTTGGCGGACGGCCAGGCGCCGAGTGCGTCCGAGGCCCATTTCCGTCGACGGGATGGGAGCTACGTGCAGCTTGAAGTAGCCAACGCACGCATCGAATGGAAAGGAAGCCCCGCGGTACAGGTCGTTTTCCGCGACGTGACCGAACGGAAGCGAGCGGAACAGGCCCTCGCCGCCTCTGAGGAACGCTACCGCAACCTGGTTGAATCGTCGCCGGACGGTATTGCCGTGTATCAGGACGGGGTCGTCGTCCTGGCAAACCGTGCCAGCGCCAAGCTGCTCGGTTATCACAACGGGGCAGACTTGGTTGGGCGGCGGGCCGAGAGCTTTGTCGTAGCTGAGGATCTGCCGCGGGTCGACGAACAGGGCGAGCTACTCAGAGGCGGTGCCGCGACCGTCTCCTTGAAAGTAAGATTCCTATGCCGCAGCGGAGACGTACTCCTGACCGACGTGGCTGGCGCAATCACTACTTGGCGCGGACAGCCGGCAGTACAGATCATGGTGCGGCCGCTGTCGAATCGACCTGGATAGCCGTCCCTGTCCTGCAGTCGTCGGGTTCGCAGCAGCTTCGGAAGAACAGCGGTCCAGTGATCCAGTGGGGGATGAAGGGTAGAAGGAATCTGTGACGTCTGCGCAATCTGCGGTTCACGTCAGCTTCTAGTTCCTGTTTCTTTGTCCCTGGTCAACTCTGAATTCTGGATTATCCGGTTCCTGAATCTGTAATACAAGTGTGCAGGGTCGTCGTTTCCGCGACGTTGTTTCTCTCCGCCGCCCGTCCTGAGGTCGCCGAGGTCCCGGCAACCGTAGGCAAATGCCGCCCGCGATGACGCCAGATACGGGTTCATTTCTGACAGAAGACCGGAGGCTCCGACTCGGGATCCATGAATAGTCTGTGTAATCTGCGATATCTGTGGATAGGTCTCCGGGTTCTGGTCCTTGTCCGGGCCATCTGCGACATCTGCGGTTAGATCCGGCTTGGTTGCGGTGTCGGGGCGTTTTGAACTCAGGCTCTTGACTTGCCCGCCCTGCGCGCTGGTTTGACATTATCCCCGGCCTCCCTATTCTGAATCAATGTTCGTTTCGTCTGAAATCGCCGGCGATGCCTTCCGCGAACAACTTGCGCGCGCGGCCCGCTCGACCTTCTACCTGAGAATTGTATTCTCGAGTGCTTTGCTGGCGCTCGCCGGATTCGGGCCAGGGCTGTTACTCCGGTTTCCAATCGCCGGCAGCTTCGCGGCTGAGCCTTTGGTGCAGTTCTACGCAGTGCGGCCGGTTATCTACGCACTATTGCTGGTTGCGGTGGTCTGCGTGCTGGCCGTGCTCTGCCGGAGGGCGGTCAATCTGTTCGAGGCAGAGTTTGCCCCCTGCACGGCTCAGCCCGGCAGCAGCGAGCGCGAGCGGGTCCTGCGACTCTTGCGCCCGAGCCCGTGCCCCTTCGTTCTTTCGGGCAACGTCTATGTCGACCTGGTAATCTTCGGCGCCGCCCTGCTGGCATACTCTTTCTGGGTCGTCATTCTGGCTGAGACTGCGCCGCCGGAGGTGCCCGGTAATCAGGCCATCAGTATCACCCTCGGTTCGTACGGGCTTTTCGCGTCGGTAATCGTCGCCGGAGTCGTCTGGATGGGCTCGTCGCGCCGGCTCCGGCAGCTTGTCCCGGAGCATCCAACTTCCGGCCCCGAGCGTGGAGCCCGAGAGTCCTGACCGGGGCGGTTGCCCCTATCTTAGCCGGTAGAGTCTGAAGGACCAGGGCGCTCGTGTCTGGGTGATAAGGGTGCGCTCAGGGAATCTGGCGAGCAGGGCATCGAACAGCGTCAACTCCACCAGGTCGTCGTCCCCGTGCTTGCCCGCAAGGGCAGCGTAGAGCGGTCGACTGCCGGCGAGCGCCGTGTCCAGCGGGACCGGGACCCCGAACTCGGAGATGTGGCGGTAGTCACGCCAGCCCCACGCATAGCCTGCCAGCTCGGACACGTCTTTATTGCAGAGCAGTAGTGCGGAATCGGGGACATTGTCCAGCAGTAGACGTTGGTAGGCCGCCTGCACCTTCAGGTGGCGGTCGTGACTTTTCTGGATGGCGACGCTCAGGAGCGCCATCCCGGCCACGGCGGCGTACACGAGCCGGCGCGCGTGGAGTCGCCCGAGCATGCGATCCGCAGCCAGCACGTATGCGAGGAGGAAGAACGGCACCGCGGGCAGGAGGTAGCGTATCCCGACGGTGAGCCGCGCCGCCAGGCTGGGGACGTCGTAGGTGTATGAGAAGAAGCAGTAGAGCGCAACCAGCGTATATGCGGGCAGGCCAAGTAGCAGCCTGCGACCTTTGCCAGCGGCGATCGGCGCAAGGAGCATGAGCGGGTAGAGTGTCAGGAGCGCGGTCCCGTAGTACCAGGCGTTGTGCGGGAAGTAGACAGGGGAGAAGTTGCCGGTGAGATACATCGGAAAGGATAGGGGAGAGCCGTAGGCGAATGCGTTGTATGCGGCTATCAACGCGGCGAACGGGACAATCCCGGCAAGCATGAACAGGGCCGACCGCAGCCGCGATCCTGCCCGCTGCAGGGCGAGGACCAGAAATACGAGCACGAAGATGGCGTTCGAGTACCGCACTAGACAGGCAAGGCCAAGCGCCAGCCCCGAAGCGAATAGCCAGCGTCCCCGGCGCAGTAGGCAGTAGAACGCGGCTAGCACGAGGGTGGCGGCCAGTAGGTCGCTCATCACCGTCCGCGACATCAGCACGACTGCAGGGTAGAACAGGTAGAGCAATGCGGCGGCCGGGTCGGCTTCGGGCTCAAGCCGCCGCAACGTCAGCGAGAAGATCGCTGTCCCGAGGAGAGCGAGCAGCATCCCCGAGACGAATACGCCACGCCAGCCCAGGAGCGTGAATGGCATCAGGAAGAGCGAGTTGCCCGGCGGGTACTTGCTCGTGAGGTGGCCGCCCGACTCGACCGTCATGTGCGGGGCAGGGATGGGCGAGCCGTCGTAGAAGAGATGGCCGGAGCGGAACAGCAGCGCTTCGGTCAGATAGGCGTCCTCGTCAACGACCGCCGTCGTACGCGGGTAAAGGGCCAGAAAAGCTGCAACATACAGGGCGGCGCCCGCAAGCGGCAGCCAAATCGTGTGGCCGGTCCGAAGTCTCACGCGCAGGATGATAAGACCGCGTGAAACCAAGTCAAGGAGGCGCGGTCGGACAACCGTTGACTTCTGAGGCAATGTCAATAGAATTCACCCCTATGCTAAGCGATATGCGCAAGCAGATCCGTGTCGTCATGTTCATTGTGGCCGCGGCCTTCATCGCCGGCTTCCTGATGAGCGAGCTCTGGAAGATGATCGGCACCCGCGGCTCGATCCGTCACTCCCAGAACCCCGAGGGCTACGTCGGCAAGATCGGCGACCACAACGTTACCACTGATGAGTGGCGGGCAGCGGTCAGCTACATGACCGATCAGTACAAGAGCCAGAACCGCTTGCGCGACTTGGACAACGATGACTACAAGACGGTCGACGATCAGGCGTGGCGGTACCTTGTCAGTCAGTTGACCTGGGCCAAGGTGCTCAAGGCCGAGAATATCCAGGTCACCCAGGACGAGGTGATGGAAATCATGCGCGCTAATCCGCCGGCCGACCTGCGCGATCGCCCCGACTTGATGACCGACGGGAAGTTCGACCGCGACAAGTACGACCAGCTCATGAAGTCGCCGGACAATCGCGAGTACTTCACCAGGTATTTCCAGCAGATTGCGGAAATGCTGCCCAAAGAGAAATTCCGCATCGATGTGCTCAGCGCCTATCGTACCACGAGCCCCGAAATCCAGGACGGGCTCACCGCCGCCAATACGACCTGGAAGACAACCTCGCTCTACTTCGGACCGCAAGCTCTGAAGGAGAAGTCCGAGCCGACCGAGGCCGAGGCCAGAGCCTGGTACGATGCCCACAAGGAGACGTTCCGCAGCAAGCAGTCGAGGCAGCTCAGCTACGTCTTCTTCCCGCTGGCAATAACCCGCGATGACTCGGACGCTGCCAGGCAATCCATCGACCACGCCTATGCCGGGCTCATGAAGGGCGACACGTTCAGCAACGCGGCGCTCGACGTCAGCGACTTCGAGTACGACTCAGCGGCTGCCTGGGTTGCGCGCGCCCAGCTCGACAAGACGACCGATAGCGCCCTGGCCAAGCTGAAGCCGCGCCAGTTCAGCCCGCCCTTCCTGGCCACGTACGGGTGGCAGATCGTCCAGCTCGACAGCCTGAAGAAGGATTCGGTCATGTTCCACCGCATCGTGGTCCGGGTAAAGATGGGCAGCGAGGCGCTCGCCACCGCCCGCGATTCCGTGCGCACCTTCATCGAGAAAGCCGCCGCGGGGAAGTTCGACTCGGTCGCCACTCAGTTCGGCCTGACCGTGCAAAAGACGAAACCGCTGGTCGGCGACCAGAAAGAGCTGCCCGGTCTCGAAGTCGAGAGCCCGTCCCAGCTCCTTCTCTGGGCCAAAACGGCCAAACCCGGCCAGGTTTTTGACCAGCCGCAGGGCGGGGCGAACGGCTACTATGTATTCGCGCTCGCCGACGTGAAGCCGGCCGGGATTCAGGAATTTGACAAGGTCAAACAGGCCGCCACCTGGCACGCACGTCAGGACAAGGAGAAGCAGGCCTGGCTGACCATGGCCAAGCAGGCGCTCGCGGCGATTAAGGCCGGAAAGACCCTTGAGCAGTATGCTCAGGAGAATCCGGGCGTGGAGTTGCAGAACGACTCGTTCAGCGGGATTGAAGACTGCCGCGGCAAGAAAGGCCCCGAGTTTGCCGGCGTTTTGGCCGCGCTCAACCCCGGCGACAAGTACGGGGTGGTCGACGCCGACTGGGGAGCTTTCATAATTCGCTGCGACCAGCGGAGCTCAGCCGGGACCCTGGCTGCATCCGACTATGTCGACCAACGCCGATCGAAGGTAGGTCAGGATCTGATGCAAGCGGAGCTCACTGCGCCGGAGATCAAAGACTTTCGGGACGCACTGGCGGATTGACAACCCGCTGCGGCGGGATAGATTTAACCTGGAGTCGGGCGGGTGTCGGGAGCCTGACGCGTTAGCTGAAGCGTGATGCCTGAGGCGTCATGCCGGCCAGATTGGCCCCATCGTCTAGCGGTTCAGGACATCACTCTTTCAAGGTGAAGACATGGGTTCGACTCCCATTGGGGCCGGATAGCTCAGGGGAAATGGTGAGGGGAGAACAGTGAACTGTGAAACGGGAATCGGGACTCATTTCACCCTTCACTGTCTTCAATTCACCTTTGCCCGGTTGATGCGGGAGTAGCTCAGTTGGTAGAGCACTACCTTGCCAAGGTAGGGGTCGCGGGTTCAAATCCCGTCTCCCGCTCTTAGAATTGCCGAGTGCCGACTGACGAATGTCGAATATGGGGCGAATCATCCATTCGGCAATCGCCACTCGCAAAGCGTCATTTCCCTTCTGGCGGCTTAGCCAAGCAGCAAGGCGACGGTCTGCAAAACCGTTATACTCGGGTGCGAATCCCGAAGCCGCCTCTTTCCATTGTCGATTTTAGATTGACGATTTTCGATTGCTCGGCCGGGCAACCGTCCCTCGACTTCTCTGATCGACATACTACGATCACCAAACTGGCGGCTCTAACGATTCGGATTTGCATTCCGCAATCTCCAATCTACAATCTTGAATCTTCAATGGTCTTGCCGGGGTGGCGGAATTGGCAGACGCCAGGGACTTAAAATCCCTTGACCCGGATTCGGGTCGTGCCGGTTCGACTCCGGCCCCCGGCAGTTCACGCCACCGGCGGGCGACCGGCGGTTTTCGTTTCTTCCCGGCGGGTTCCGGGAATAAAGGCGGCGGCCTTTGGGCCGCCGCTGCGGTGTCGGATTGCGAGCTAACGCTGGACGACGAGCTTGCGGCTCAGGGTCGTGCAGCCTGAAGTCAGCTTGCAGAAATAGACGCCGTTCGCCACCGGGCGGCCGCTATCATCGTCGAGGTTCCACGTCGCGTGCCGATGGGCCGGGCCGGCCGCGGCCGACCGGACCGAGCGGACCTGCCGGCCATTGACGTCGAACATCGCCAGCGTAGCGCTTGATGCCTCATGCATGATGCCGGGCAGAGAGTATTCGATTAGGACCGCCCCGGTCGCCGGGTTCGGCCCGACCGAGAACGCGAAGGCCTGAGCCAAGGCATGCGGCTCTTCGATTCCGGTCTGCGGCGCGTGCACCCTGAACCGATAGATCCACGACAGCGAGATTGAACTGACGTAGACGCAGCCGCCGTCAACCGAATCGTTTCGGAACCCGATTCCCGACATGTAGGACGACAGCCCGGTCGGAAACGTGTCCAGCGGCGTGAACGTGTTGGCGCTGGTATCGAACGCGACGTACATCAGCTTGTTCGGCGAGCCGGTGGAGGGCGACGTCCAGAGTCGGTTGGGGAACATCAGGTCGAGCTTGAGGTCCCGGGCGATCGTCGACGGGAATCCGCCCGAGCGGCTCAAGGTCTTCGTCACTGTGCCGTCCGGCGTCATCAGATAGATACTGAGGTCGCTGCTGAACGACGTAGCCCAGAAATGCGACCCGTCCCAGTCCAGGCCGCGTACCTCCACGCCGCCGGTCGGGTAGAAGCTGCGCACGTACGTCCCGTCCAGCGTGTACACCTCGCAGAACTCGGGGCTGGCAATGCGCGACACGCAGATCGAGTCGCCGAACGGGCAGATCGCGATAACCGAAGCGCCCGACTGCGTCGGGAACGAATCGATTACGGCCCCGGTCAACCGGTCCCGGTAATAGACCATGTACCCCTGCAACGCGCAGAACACCGTGTCATTACGCACGGCGATGCACTGGTACTGGACTTGAGACGGGATGGAATCGAGCTTGACGAGCATCGAATCGCAGGGACTGCACTCAGGCCGCGCGGGCACACCGACCCGGCTCGCAAAAGGAGCGGCACTGACGAGCGCGGCCGCTAGAACTGGCACGAGCGGAACAAAGATACTCTTCCGCATTATTACCTCCCGCGCGCTTATGGCGCGCCTCATCATAGTCCGCGTCCTGCCCGTGTCAACGACCATGGGGTAGGCGACACGTCCATGCGGGAAACAGGGACTGTCCCGCGCTGAGTACGACGCAAGCGCTCCGAGAAACTGCGCTCGTTTTCCGCCATCTCAGCGACAGTCCCCATTTCCCAAGACGCAGAGGGCGGCCGTAGCCGCCCTCTCGAAGCTCGGATTGGGGCCACTCCCGCGACGCGTTCTCGCGTCGCCCCGTGGACGTGTCCCTTCGTACTACTGAATAACTACGGGCCTCGTGGTTGTACGCGTGCCGGTGGTGGTGAGGCACACGAGGTACGTGCCGGCCGCGACCTTGCCATCCCAGACGAACGAACCGCCCGCCGGGGCCGCAATGCTCCGCACGATTCTGCCGGCGACGTCGGTGATCGCCAGCCTGGTCGCGCTGCCGCTCCAGCTCACTCGCACCGGCCCGCGCGCCACGCTCGGCGCAACCCGGAATGCCGCCGCCGGCCGTTCCGGTTGTGCAGGACTCTCGATCGCGCCGTTGAACCACGGTGCGTTGAAGTAGCCATTCACGTCATTCGGGTACGTATAGCCGGGGAATATGAGCCCGCCGCCGGAGCCCGGTCCGCCCGGCGAGTAGACTATCCTTGGGAACGCGGTCAAGCCGTAGCCGGGATAGCCCGATTTGTTGACCCACGTGTCGCTCAGGGCAGTCCAGGTAGTGGGTGCGGTGTTGACCGAATAGCCGAGCCAAACATTGTTGTGATGGTTGACCGTGTCTATCTTCACGTACGACAGGTTGACGTAGGCGTTGCCCGAGGACGCATAGTTCTTCAGGTCCACGTAAGCTTCCGGGGTTGTGGTGTTGGCGACGTGGGTGGGGCCGACCCAGGAGTCGCTGGCGCTCACGCCCGGATCTTTCATGTAGGCCGAATACACGTCCCAATCGTTGGTGCCATTGTAGTTGTGGGTGTAAGCGAGCCAGACGTTGGCGCTTTCCGGCGGGGTTGTGAAGGCCGGCGCTATGGCCGCGTCGTTAATCCGGAACGTATCCGGACGGAAATCCACCATGTACCACGTGCCCGGCGAGGACCAGTTATGTGTAAAGCCCGTAGCCACGGTGCCCTTGAAGTAGGCCTGGTTCGGCACGCAAGCCATGCAACCGCAGGAACCCGCCCCGAACGCCATGCGTGGCAGGGCCCGGTTGGGTATCGTGTCCGTCACCGCCCAAGTCTGTCCGAAGTCGAAGGACCGCAGGATGAAGCTCCGCGGAAAGTCGCCGGACTCGAGGCCGTTGTGTGCAATCGCGTAGAGATAGTACGAGGTGTACGAGTAATCGCGGCAGGCGGTGAAGTCGGTGATGGAGTCCGCCCCGGCGAGAACCGCCCAACCGGTCAGGCCGGAGCCGTCCTTGGCGCACCGCGCCACGTAGAGGTCGCCGTTGTTGGTGGGGACGTTCTCGAACACGTAGACAAACCCGGAGTCGCCCGAGCCGACCACCAGCTCGATCTTGTTGATGATGTGTTTCGGGGGCCACCAAATTTCCTGGACTGTGGCCCAGTGTGAACCGTGGTCGGTGGACTTGTAGACCCAGACCGTCGAGTCGCCGTACGAGGCGAAGGCGGCCCACATCGTGCCGTCCATCTCGTAGTCGGCCGACGAGGCGCTCACACGACCCGTGAAGATTTGCCGGTCGGCCACGAGGTTGCCCTCGGTTCGCGCCTGCGGGCGGGCGCACATCGGCGTGACCTCGTGCGGCACGGCGCCCTGCTGCCGAATCAGTGCTGCCTGCACTTGGTTCTCTAGGTCACGGGCACCGGCCTCGTCCCCATTGGCGAGAGCGATGCGCTCCTGCGCCTGCAACGCAGCGATGTCCGGACTCACCCGGGAGTGGTAGTTCCCTGACGTTACACTATTCCCGGTCGGCAACGTGGACCGCGCCGGCGGGGTATTGGCCATCACCATGCCTGCCATGCAGAGCAGCGCGATGGCAACGACGACTACGCTACGCATTCTTCCTCCTTATGAAAACTCTCACACGGATATTCCTGTGCCGTGATTCATAGTAGTGCAGAACTGACTGGCGTGCAACAGTTTCGAGTCGACGACGGTCTGCGCCGGCCCGCGAAGCCTAAACTGCCGTAATGGTTCTTGTTAAGCGATAGCGCACATAGAAAACGAAGCTTCCGGAATCGCCCCCGGAGCCGTTCCCGGGACGGTTCGGGGGGTGGTCCGCGGAGGGACTCTCAAGCCGGTTTCCCCGATGATTCTGACTCCGGTTTGCGGCGCGACAAGGATGGCGACTCACGACCTGACTTGCGAGGGTATGGGCGGGGTGAATTACCGGCCGATTCGGAGGGAGGCTTGCGGGCCGATTCCGAAAGGCACTGCGGACGTGACTGAGAAGGCGACCCGCGAGCTGGTCTGCCGCGGGGCTTGCAGGGCGAATCCCGCGGCGATTTGCGAGGCCTGGCTGATGGCGTCTTACCCTCCACGCCGCAGCCGCGCGCGACGCGGATGAGCACCTTCTGGAAGAGGACAACCCCCTTTTTGTCGCAGTCCCGGCTCTCCGCGTGCGCCTTGACACACCCGTCTATCAGGGCTATCGTCTGGCAATGAGAGTCCTGGATCCGAGCGGCAGGAAGCACAGGAACGCGGCCCCGGCTGAGATGAAGGAGATTGCCGTCGTCTTTGACCTGTTCCACACCCTCATCTCGCTCGAGGTGCCCAGAGCACCGGGCCGCCGCGTTTCTGAGATTCTCGGGGTCGACCCGGGCGAATGGTATCAGGTCTGGACCAGCGACCCGGACGACTACGTTTTCGGACGGGCGGACGTCGGAGAAAGGTTGCGGCGGCTGGCCCGCAGGCTCAACCCGAAAGTAACTGAGGCGCAGATTGAGGAAGCGCTGGCCGCGCGCACTCTCAGTATCCGCCATGCCATGGTGAACGTCGAAAGCGAGGCGCTCGAAGGCCTGCGTGGTCTGCGCCGCTTCGGTTGCAGGCTGGGTTTGATATCGAACTGCGGAGAAGACGAAGTCCGGGCCTGGCCCGAATCGCCGCTCGCCCCGTTGTTCGACACGGTGCTGTTCTCGTGCCGCGTGAAACTCAAGAAACCTGACCCGGCAATCTACCAATTGGCGGCCACGAACCTGGCAGTGAAGCCGGCCCGGTGTCTCTACGTCGGCGACGGCGGCAGCGACGAGTTTGCCGGAGCCCGTCGCGCCGGCATGACCCCGGTGCTGCTGACACGGCACCTGGAGGTGTCAATGGCCGAGCGGATTCCGGCGCTGGCCCAGGAGGCCGAGCTTGCCGTAAGGACGACGTCGGAACTCTGCCGGCTGTTGACCGGTACATGACGCAGAGACGCTAATACCACGCCCATTCGCTCGCCCGCCCCGAACCCGGCGCGGCGTCAGCGTTTCCACGGGTTGCCATTCCAGCAGTCGCGGCAGGGAGACGCGGCGGCGTTCTGGTCGGACGCGTGCTCCGCAACTGCGACATCGCCCGACCTGCACACCCGCAGGCAGTTGTTGCTATCCAGCAACAAGCCGAACTCTCAGGCTCAGCGTGCAACAAGACGACAGGAAACGCGGAAACGATGCCCGACGGAGACACCATTTTCTCTCAGGAGACTGCGACCCCGGTGAGGAGTCGCAGCGAACGTTGCCTGTCTCCGGAAGGCGAATGTTCGCGCGACGACACCTAATGAAGAGACGGTGCATCCCCATTGTCCGGTATCCGTTTCGTGGAGCCGCACAGAGCCCCGTATGAAGCGAAAGATTCTCGCAGACCGGTAGAGGTTATGGGGCGTCCGGGCGGCTACTGCTTGTAGCCGTTCGGAGACAACTCAGCGTCCTTACCATCTGGTAGCTCACGCGCGTCAAGGCCACGGCTACGTGGCACCGAAGTTGCAATATAGCGATGTTGGTCAGCAAGGCCGCGTTAATCCCCGAGGCCGCGGCCCGGTTAACTCTCGGATTGATATACGGTTATGGGGTGGGCCGGAATGTGGAAACATTCTTCATGGTGTCTCAGTCCGGGCGACCAAGCGCAGAGACGTGCCTATCAGAGCATTCGGCCAACCTGCTTTGAGGGGCTATCTGAGTTCGTGTATCCGGGCACAAGACGCACTAAAAGGAGGTAAGAATGCCTGGAAACCGTAAGCCGGAGAGTCCCCTGCGAACAGTAAGGATGTTCGAGGTGATGCTCGCCGTGCTGTTCCTGTCCGCGACGCTGATGGGCCAGACGATCCCGTCGGCATCAAAGTCCTGGACTCAAAAGGGGTCAACATCCGTCTTCACACAGTTCGGGCCGGCCAGCCATCCCGTCCCGGGAGGATCGCCTCGGCCTTGGCGGCATGGTCCGCTCGATCTGCGGCAGATCTACTGGCAAACGCACAGGCCGCATGCAGCTCCGCCCTTGAATGCCCGAACTTCGGGCGCCGTCCATCGGACTCAGAACAACGGGTCTTCGGGCACCAAGTCCGGTGCGCGTTGTGGTCATGGCGGCCAACCCTGGGTCGCCCGGTACGACAACCTGCGTGAAGACATGGGCTGGGCTGTTGCCACTGACGCCTCAGGCAACGTCTACGTCACCGGGATCAGCCAGAGCCAGAGCGAACCAAACGACGACGACTACGCAACGGTCAAGTACAATGCGGACGGCACGGAGGCATGGCATGCCCGGTACGGCAGCGTCGGCGCCGGTGACGCGCCCAGCGCCATCGCCGTGGACGCGCACGGCAATGTCTACGTGACCGGTCGCTGCTACAACGCCGACAAAGGGTGCAGCGAATTCGGTACTGTCAAGTACGATGCGAGCGGCAGCCTGGTGTGGGATGCCCGGTACGGCAACGGCTACGACGACGCTGCACAGGCCATTGCTCTGGATGCCTCAGGTAATGTCTACGTGACCGGGAACAGCCTCGTCATGACAGATACCGCTGGCTACGATCAGTGGATCTCCGGCATCGCGACGGTCAAGTACAATGCTAGCGACAGCCATGCGGTATGGGTTCGCCGATATAGCAACGGCTACGACGACGGACCGATGGCCATGGCCTGGGACGCCGCAGGCAACGTCTACGTGACCGGGTACAGCAAGGACGTCAACGGGCAGTACGGCTACGCAACAGTCGAGTACGCTGCGGATGGTGACTCGCTGCACGACGTCCGAGAAAGCTTCGGCACCCACGATTACGCGGAGGCGCTGGGCTTTGACGCCGCGGGGAACGTGTACGTGACCGGGACGAGCTACGACGACAACGGGGTCGGCGACTACGTTACTGTCAAGTATGATGCCAACCTAGGCCGGCTGTGGCCGAGCCCGGCCCGCTATGATGGCCCGGTGAAATTCGACGACGAAGCCTACGCCATGGCCGTGGACGCCTCAGGTAACTCCTACGTGACCGGGGTGAGCTACGACAGCAGTTGGGTCGGCGACTACGCCACGGTCAAGTACGATGCGGACGGCCACCAGCAGTGGGTTGCCCCGTATGACAACGGCAGCGACGATGGAGCGTGCGGCGTCGCCTTGGACGCTTCAAGCAATGTCTACGTGACCGGGTACAGTTACGCGGCGGGAGACACCTGCGAGTACGCTACCATAAAGTACGACGCGAGCGGCAACCAATCGTGGGTTGCCAGGTACAGCAACGGCTGCTGCGACGACCGACCGATGGCGCTCGCAGTTGACGCTCTGGGTGACGTCTGCGTGACCGGGTACAGCCTGAATTCGGCTGGCAACTATGACTATGCGACGCTGAAGTACGGAGCCGGCACACCGGACATGGGCGTCTCAAGTATCGACGCACCGGTCGGGATGCCGGCGCCCGGGTCTTTGGTCCCACAGTCCGACGTGTACAACTGCGGCACCGGACAGAACGGGTTCGACGTTGTGTTCAGTATCGACTGCACCCCGCCCTACGTGGAGACGGTCCACGTGCCAAACGGAATCCCTCCGGACAGCGACCCGCCCGTGCAGTTTCCGGCATGGGCCGCGACCGATGGGTACTACACTGCCAAGTGCAGCACCATCACTCCGGGCGACACCGACCATGCGAACGACGCGAAGACCAACGACTTCATAGTCGCGCCGCCGGGCTGGAGTACCAGATCCGCCTTGCCCAAGACACCGTCCGGCAAGGACGAAGATGCGGGTGGCTGGCTGGCGTACAACTCCGGCGACAAACTCGTCTACGCCGCCAAGGGGAACAGCACAGCCGACTTCTACGCATTCAATCCGCGCAAGAATAGCTGGACCGCACTCACGCCGATTCCGAAGGGCCGCGAGCGAACGCTGCCCGATGACGGCTGCCGGGGCGTGACCGATGGCGGGGACAAGATATACATGACCAAAGGCAACGGTACCCTCAGCTTCTGGAGTTACAGCATCAGCACCCACACGTGGACCCAATTGGCCGACGTGCCCAGAGGCTGCGTCACGATCGAGGGTGGCGCTGGCCTGGCCTACGCGGTCAAGAAGGGCGTGGGCTATGTATACCTGCTGAAGGGGAACGGCGGCGAGTTCTATAAGTACAACACAGCGACGGGAATGTGGAACCGACTGCCCGACGCGCCGGGCTACGGTCGCAAGGACTGGCCTGACGGCTCGTGGCTGGTCTACGACGGCGACCACACGCTCTACGCTCACAACGTCAAGTTCCTCGAGCTCTGGTCATTCGACATCGCGACCGAGAAGTGGGGTCTCCAGCAACTGCCCGGTATGCCCGAGCGCAGCGGGCGGAACCGCAAGAAAGAGGCGGCAGGCCCGGGCAGCGCGGCAGCGTGGCTCGACGGCGCGATATACGCCTTGAAGGGCAACAGCACCAACGAGTTCTGGAGGTACGACCCGGCCGCCATGGCCTGGACAGAGCTCGACACCGTGCCGCTGGTCGGCACGAGCGGCAAGAGGAAGAAGGTAGATTCGGGCGGCGACATCACCGCGACGGAGAACATGCTGTTCGCGTTCAAGGGTAACTCGACCAGCGAACTGTGGCGGTACGTACGTGCAGGGAGCGGAGGTCCCGACGGGCCCGGAGCCGTGAAGTCAGCGTTGGCGACGCGCTCGGGCATGGAGCTGTTCCCGAATCCCGCAAGTGCGAGATTCGCGACCCTGAAGTACGCTCTGCCTCGAATCGAGCCCGCGAGAGTCACGCTGGTTGACGTCTCGGGTAGAGAAGTCGTGAGTCAGTATGTGCCGGCGGCAGGCCGGGAAGGGTCACTCCTTCTCGACCTTCGCGCCCTGAGGGCCGGCGTCTACATAGTACGGCTGGAAGGCATGGGACTCAGCATTTCCCAGAAGCTGATTATCGAGCGCTAACAGCCGGTCGAACAACAGTCAAGGCGGGCGGCAAGCCCGCCTTGGCTGTTTGTGAGCAGGCGCGGACCGACGGCTTCGAGCCCGCGCCGCGCTCCGGCAGTGCCCGGCGAACCAGACGACAGCGGACTAGCCGCGAGCCAGGGTCTGTTCGGAGCGCGGGATTCGGGTGAGGCCCGAGCCGCAGGTCAGCGGCCGGGGACGACGAGCTTCGTTGACTCCCGGGCGCTGCCTGCTTCGAGCGTTAGCAGATAGGTGCCGGGCGCGAGCGCGCGGTCCAGGATTAGCCTGTGCCTGCCGGCCGGGAGCATTCCCTGAGCGAGTTCGGCCACCTTCCGACCGTCGGCGGAAAACACCATCAGCCGGACCGAGGCGGGCGTTCCCAGTTCATAGCTGACGGAGGGCCTGCCATTGACCGGGTTTGGCGTCGCCATCAACCCGTCGACCACCGGCATGGTTCTGGGCGACTCGCTGACCGCCGCGCCGGGAAAGCGGAAGTGGTGGATGGTCATCTGGGTCGTGTCCATCGTGACCTGGTGTCCGTAGCGGAGCATCTGGTCGCGGCTGGAGACAAGCATCTGGTGGAAGGCGTTGTATGGAAAGCCGTAGCAGGGAGTAGAGTCGGAATAGGAGTGGCCGTTGCCTGGGTTCTCCGTGTTCAGGTTGTCGGGGTCCATGCGGCCGTAGTTGTGCAGCGAGGAGTGGCCGTTCCACCAGCTCGCGGGCCTCAGCACGTATCGTCCCGCATAGTAGTCGGCCGCAATCGGATCTTTTGAGGCCACGAGGGTGTTCAGGCGCGTGCACATGTTGTAGGGTGCATTCGGCCCGGTCGTGATTTCCGCGCTCACCCAGGTGGCGTCAATGATGTTCAGGTCAGGGAACCGAGCCTTGCCGAAGTCAACGCCAAGCAGCCCCTGAGTCATTGCGCGTCGGTGCATGGAGGTGTTTCCGCTGTCCGCGTACGACAGGAACCCGATGTAGTGTTTGACCGATGCGGACACGCCCATGTACTGATGGCACTTCAGGACCGGTAGGTTGATGAACTTCAGCCGCGCCGGTTCGTACGAAGAATCGTTCCAGACCCCGAGCCGGGTCGAGACGTGCGTGCCGTATGAGGTCGTGAACTTGGCATAGGTCATGCCTGTCGACTCCTCGCGGACGTAGCCGGATACGGTGTCGCCCTGGTTGTACTCGTTCACCCAATGGTTGTTGCCGCTGTAGCCGATGGCGGTCCAATTGTAGTCGCCCACGTGATAGCCTCTTGCGGCGAAGGTGTCGACCACTTCCTGCATGGTCTGAGAATGCCGTTCGGCGTTGTTCGCCGAGTACGCCCAGGACTGGCGCCACTGGCCGTTCTCGACCAGTTCGATCTCGCCGGCAAAGGTGTCGGGGTGGGCGACGATGCGGGCGATGAGCCCCTTCAGAAGATCGGTGCTGGGCATTCCCCGCTGGTCCCATTCAGCGTTCACCTTAAGCAGCACGACGTCGTTCTTGCCGATGATGCCTGCGGTGTCACACCACGGCAGATGCTTGCTCGACTTGTACAGGCATGTGCCGTTCTGAGCGAGCAGCGACAGGAGCGTGTCGAGGCCTTCGTGGTATGTGCCCATGCTGTCGGGTACCGGGACACTGTCCACCACGAAGATGTGAGACTGGACCGGTCGAGCCGAGGTCCAGGCCGGCAGGCCGGCCTGCACCGGCGGCGGCACGTGGGGACATGACCCAATTGTCCTCAATTGGGATCGTGTCCCAAGTCCCAGTCGGTAAACCGCAAACAGCGCCACGGCCAGCACGCCTGCCGTCATGAGCAGGTTACGGGCCGGCCTGCTCGGCCGGACTTCCGGCAGGCTCAGACCAACCGCGCGCAGCCCGCGTAAGATGCCGGGGAAGGCAAAGGCGCTCAACCACAGCGAACCGGCGCCGGCCGCGGCCCGCTGACATGGATAGCGCAGCCGGCTCGGCTTGGTTCCCGACCGCATCAGCAGCCAGAGAATCGAGCCGATGCCCAGCCACATGAAACTGTGCGTGAAGAACCTCGAGACCTTCGTCATCAGTCGCTTCATCAGGCACTCCTCGCGCCTCGACGGACAATTGGACACCAGAGATTATCCTTCGCCCGAGAGGCCGGGTCAATGGCGCACGCATCCTGATTCCAAGAAAGACGGCCACGAAGCCCCGGGCTGGCCCGAAGCAGGAATTCTCGGTCATTTGACTTGGCAGTTGTTCCCATGGCGCGTGCGCGGCGTCAAGGTCGGCTGGACTTGGTGCTTGACCGGTGGGCACGGCGTCGTCTATAATCTCAGCGACCACTGATTCTAAAAGGAGCTCGCATGAAATTCAGCCGATTTGCCTTGCCGCTGGCCGTCTTGGGTGCGCTGGCGGTCTGCCGGGCGCAGAAACTTCCGGTTATTCCGTACGATTCGACGATGCAGGACCGCGTCCTGATTGACGGCCAGATCGACAACGACGACGGGCAGGAGTACCCGGCGACCTTCCTGGACAAGGCCTCGGGGCTCACCGTCAATTGGGGTTTCGACGACAGCCTGATATACGTCGGGCTCCAGACCAAGGGGCGGGGCTGGATGGCGATCGGGTTCGGCTCGCCCGAGATGAACGAGTCGAACATGATAATCGGCTATTACACGGACAGCTCGAACGAGGTAGTGAACCAGATCGGCGCCGGTCACGCGCACGCCCAATCGCCGCAGTCGGAAAGCGCAATCCGTGAGTCCGAAATCGAGTACGACGAGGAGACCGGCATCACGACCATGGAGTTCACCTACCCGCTGAAATTCCCGTCCGGCCAGGGCCTGGCGATTTCCGCCCTCGTGCCGGGCCAGACGTGCGACATCATTCTGGCCCAGAACACCAAGACCGCCTCGCTGAGTGCCAAGCACACGAACTACAGCACTTTGAAGGTGAAGCTGGCGGACAAACCGCTGCCCGCCAAGCCGCAACAATAGCGGCCCGCCGGCAGAGCTCTACGCTGAGCGCGGTCGGCGGCAACGCGTCCGCCGTCCGCCCCGTCGCATTGACTTTCGTGAGCAGGCGGCTATAGTCTCACTCGCCATGAGACATCTCCTCCTACCCATGCTGGCAGTGTTGCTGGCGGTTGCGTGCACCGTGCAACCGGGCCGGCGCGTCGTGGCGTCGGTGAACGGCGAGGCGATTACCGCGGCCGACATCGCCGCCATGTTGCCACAGAACCTGGACCCCATCCGGGCGGACTCGGTGAAGAGGCAGGTGCTGGACGCCGTCATCATCCGCAAGCTGTTCGCCCAGGAGGCGAAGCGGGAGGGCCTGGAGAAAGACGTCGACTACCAGGTCGAGCAGGAACAGAAGGCCCTGATGGAGCAGCGCTTGTACGACACGACCACCGCGCCGGGTAACAAGGTGTCCGAGCCGGAGATCCAGTCGGCGTACAAGCTGTTGCAGACCCAGGCGCACCTGAAGCTGATTGCCGTGCCGGACGAGAGCCTGGCCGACCGCCTGGCCGCGGAACTGGACCGGGGCGCGATTTTCGAGTCGCTGGCCGTGCATTACTCGAAGCGCCCGACTGCGATCAAGGCCGGGGACGAGGATTTCACCCCGCTGCTCTACATCAAGGAGCCGATGCGGACGAGGGTGATGCAGCTCAAGCCGGGGCAGCACACCATGCCCACCCAGATCGAAGGTCAGTGGCAGATCGCGATGCTCGTGGAGACAAGGCCGACGACCCCGCCCCCGCCGCCGCTCGACAGCATGCGCGAGGCGTTCCTTTCGCAGTTCAAGCAGATCCGGCGGCGCGAGCTGGCCGACGACTACATGGCCAAACTGCGGCAGCGCCTGAAGTACAACCCCGCGGGCCTCGACATTCTGTGCAAGCCGTTGGATTCCATCACCGACGCCGAGAAAGAAATCGCGGTCGCCTACAAGGACAACTACCAGTTCGTGAAGGTAAAGCGGCTGCTCACGGTCGCGGCCCGGTTCCCGGCATTGCTCGACACGGGGATGAAGAAGTACGCGGTGCGCCGGGCAATCGAAGAGGACCTGATGTACGAGGACGGGCTGCACATGGGCCTGGACAAGGCCAGGGACATCACGCGCCAACTCGCGACCGAGCGCGAGGACGTCCTTTACAAGGCGCTCTTCAAGAAAGAGATTTCCGACAAACTGAGCGTGTCCGATGCGGACGTGATGAACTACTTCGGGCAGCACCGCGACAACTTCACGTCGCCGGACACGCACCAGGTCGCGGGCACGATTCGCAACCGGTTGCTCAACGAGGGACGCGAGAAGCGAATGCGGGAATACCTTGCCGAGTTGAAGGCAAAGTCGAAGATAGCCGTTAACCAGGCGGCGCTTGCCGCCGTAAGCAATGATGCGAAGGGGAAACCCCAACCGTAAGGAGCGATGATGACCAACCGACATCTGACCATCTCGGCCGCAGTTCTGGCGGCGGCATTCCTGGCCGGCTGCGGCAACAAGCAACAGCCGAAGAGCAGCGCGCCGGCCGTCACGACCGGGCCGGTAATCGCCACCGTGAACGACGACAAACTGACGACCACCGAACTCGACTCGCTCTCACCGGAAGGGTTCCAGATTACCCGCGACAACCTGCCCAAGATACTCGACAAGTGGGTGTCGAACACGCTCATCTACCAGGAAGCGGTACGCCGCGGCATCGACAAAGAGGCGGCGGTGCAGGCCCACATCGCCCGGCTCCAGCGCGACTACCTGGTCAACGAACTGCTCGACCGGTTGACGACCGGGATCAAAGTCGGCCAGGACCAGGAGATGCAGTACTTCAACCAGCACAAAGACGAATTCACCTATGAAGTGAAAATCTCCCGCATCGTCTTGTCCGACAGCGAAGGGGCGGTGCAGACCCTCGCCGACCTCAAATCCGGGGGCGATTTCACGAAGCTGGCCAAGGAGCGGTCGCAGGACGTGGCGCTCGAGGCCGGGCAGGAGTCGCGCTACTTCGCCCGGAGCATCGGCGACCCGCGCATGGGCGGCGACCCGTCGGTAGCCGAGGCCATCTTCGCGCTCGGGCCCGGGCAGATTTCCGGCGTGGTGCCGAGCCAGGAAGGCTATCAGATTATCAAGCTCACGGACAAGAAGAAGGTGAAGGCGAACGTCACCTTCCCCGAGGTCAAGGACCAGATCGATGCGATTCTCTCCTACCGCCGCAGCCAGACGGTGGTGGACAGCATCCTTACCTCGCTGCGGGGCAAGGCCAAGATCGAGTTGAAGCCGGACTCGTACTTCGGGCCCGCCGGAAAGTAGCAAGTTCAAACGACTAGGGACAAACCAATGAGGAAGAGCGGAAAGGCAGACGGCGAAACCCGCACGTTTGGCTTGCCGCGCCTTGTCCTTTCCGGCCTGATTGGCCCTTTGTCCCTGGTCCTTGGTACCTTTCTGGCAACGGTGGCCGCGGCCGCGCCGGCGGACCGCGTCGTCGCCGTGGTTGGTGACCAGCCGATTCTTCTGAGCGAACTATCCCAGGCCGCGACCTTCCTGCGGCTGTCACAGCCGGACAGCGCGCTGTCGGACTCGGCGCTGGAGGATGCGGCGTTGGGCCGCCTCATCGACGACCTCGTGCTCGAGGAACAGGCGCGGCGCGAGTCGGTCGAAGTCGCGCCCTCCGACGTGGCGGCCGACGTCGACGCGGACATGGCCGCCGTCAAGGGCCGGTTCGAGAACGACGACATGTTCAAGCAGGCCCTCGCCGGCGAAGGCTACACCGAACGGGCGCTGCGCCAGCGGTACGAGACGGACGCCCGGCGCAAGCTCCTCGCCCGCAAGCTGATGGACAAAGAGGGCCTCACCCAGATCTACGTCTCGCCGGCCGAGGCCGAGCGGTTCTACAACGAGAACCGGGACTCCATCGCCCGCGTGCCGGGGCGCGTGACGCTGGCCCATGTCCTCATCGCGTTCGCGCCGAGCCCCGCGGCGGATTCTGTCGGCCAGCGCCGGATGGTCGAAGTGCTGGACGTCCTCACCCGGGGCGGCGACTTCGCCACCGTGGCCGCCTCATTCTCCGACGACCCGAAGACCGCGGCGCGCGGCGGTGACCGCGGCTGGGTGAATGTCGCGCAACTGTCGCCCGGATTGTCGATGGTCCTGTCCCAGCTCAAGCCCGGGCAGACCTCGCCGCCGTTCCCCACGCCCGACGGCTACCTGGTGGTCCAGCTCGAGGCCAGGACCCCGGACAGCGTCCGCTACCGTCAGGTACTGGTCCGCGTGCCGCTGACGCCGGCCGATTCGGCCCGGGCGAAGAATCTCGCCGCGAGCATTCGACGGAAGGCGCTGGCCGGCGTGCCGTTCGACTCGCTCGCCCGCCAGTACTCGCAGGACCCGACGACCGTCGACTCCGGCGGGCGGCTGGGCGAGTTCCTGACTGCCGGGCTGGCTCCGCCGTTCAACCAGGTCGTCGCCGGCATGGACTCGGGAGCGGTCAGTGAACCGGTGCTGTCCGAGCACGGCTACCACGTCATCAAAGTGCTGGCCAAACAGCCCGACCGGACGCTCTCCTACCTCGAACTGCAGGACAATATCCGCAACTACCTGTATCAGAAGACGCTGAACGACCGGCTCACGAAGTACCTCGATCGCGTCCGGGGCAGCGTGTATGTCCAGCGACTCAGCACGACCTGACGTCACTCCATGAGCCACGCGAGCCAAAGACAAAGCAGTAAGGACAAAGGATCAGGCAAGCCGGCAATGACAAAGGGCGAGAACTGGGTCTTTCTACTTCGGACTTGCTTTGTCCTTTGTACCTTGTCCTTTGGACTTTCACCGGCGGCGCAGCCGCGGCCGGCCGCGCCGGTGGACACGTTCCCGCGGGCCGACGTAGTGGCGGCGGCAAAGCAGGCGCTCGATGCCGCAAACCGCAGCTTCGGGCACTGGCTGACGATGATTATCATCGCCGTGCTGTTCGCGGCCGTGCTCGTCGCGTGGCGCATCTGGGCGCTGGGCCGGCGCCTGGCGCGAGTCGATGAACTGCGGGCGGCGTGGGATACGCGGTTTGCCGGGACGACCGACGAAGTGCTGCGGCTCAAGCGAAAACTGGCCGATGACGAAAGCAGGGCCGAGCGGCTCGAGATCGACATCGCCTCCCTGCGTCCGGACGGGCCCGACGCCGTGAAAGACCAGGTGGCGGCGGTCCAGTCCGAACTGGCGGCGCTGCGCGAGCGGCTCGACCGGGCCGAGGAAAAGCTCGATGCGTTCGCCGACCATACCGTGGTGACGCAGCAGGAACGGGCCGCGGTCGAGGAACTGGTCAGGACCGCAGGCCGGTCGCAAGACGCGGTCGAAGGATTGGTCAAGAGCGCGGGTCAGTCGCAGGCCGCGATTGAGAAGATGGTCCGTACCGCAGGCCAGTCGGAGGCCGCGGCTGAGAAGATGGCCCGGACCGCGGGCCAGTCGCAGACCGCGGTTGAAAAGATGGCCCGGGCTGCGGGCCAGGCACAAGCCGCGGCCGAGGCCGCAGCCGACCGTGCCGAGGCCATTGTAAAGCGGGCCGCGGCGAGGGACTCATTGCGCGCCGCCGACGAGAAACTCGCCAAACGGGAGTACCCGGCGGCGGTACGGGCCTACTCGCTGTGCCTCGAAGCGCTCGAAGGCAGCGGAGTCGAAGACGCGGGACTCCGGTTCCACGCATTCCACAACCGCGCGCTCGCCAACCTCCGGCAGCGTGAGTTTGATGCGGTGCTGACCGATGCCGCCACGATCGAGGCTTTCGCTTCGGCCGATGCGGGCGACGTCGACGCCGCACGGGCGCAGGGCGCGGCCAAACTCCTCGCCGGCGTCGCCCGGCTCTGGCAGGGCAAAGTGCCGCAGGCGCTGCAGGACCTTACCGCGGCGGTCGAGCGCGACGAAGGCGCGCGCGCGGCTCTGCAGCAGGACGAAGACATCGCGGCATGGATGGAGGTCAACACCAAAAAGGCCGCTCCGGTGAAACGGTTCATCCGCGCCGCGGCCAAAGGCCCCAAAGTCCCAAAGTCCAAGCCCTCCAGCCCCGACTCCGAGTCCTGACCCCCGATCTCTAGTCTCCAGTCCCTCGCCCCTCGTCCCTAATCCCCACCCCCAAGTCCTTCTTCCCCAACTTCTCGCTTCTCGCATCCAGCTTCTCGCTTCTGACTTCGTCTGCCTGCATTCTGGTCTCTGAATTCAGCTCTATCCGATGCCGTATCCGTGTTCATCAGTGTTCATCCGTGGTTCCCTATTCGAACTTCCCCGGCCGGGCATTCTGAATTCTGGACTCTGGACTCTGAATTCATCTCTATCCGGTGCCGTATCCGTGTTCATCTGTGTTCATCTGTGGTTGATTCCCTCGGGACCTTGGTACTTTTGGCTGTCGGCTTTTGGCTTCTGACCTTTGACTTGCGTCCGCCTCCGCCGTCCGCACTTCTCGCCTCTAGCTTCTCTCTTCTGCTTCACCTGACTGCCGAGAACCATGAAATTCCTTCATTGACTGAGGGATTTTCATGGTGTCGGATGTCCGTGGTCCAGCACAGAACCAACGTCCACGTCATCCCCCTGTCCCAACTGGTCGGCGCCAAGTAGTACAACTCCTCGCCGGCTGACCGTCCGCCCGCCCGATAGCCCCGCTTCTGCTAACCGCTCTCCGCCATCCTTCTCCCACCGTCCGTACTTCTAGCTTCTCGCATCTAGCTTCTGACTTCCGCTGACCGCTCGCTCGTAACCCGTTACCCGCTCTCCGCTAACCGCCACTCGGCCCCTCGAATCCTGCACTGTCAGACAGGGGTCGCTGCGGCCAATCCTGGGAGCCTCGTCCTATCAGCTAGCTACCGGTGTCAGGCAATTCGGCGGTCGTGGTTCGGCCTTTGGCGTTTCTATGGCGTCAGGAATGTCTTATCGCGTCCCCGGAATTACCCCGAAGGACGATACCCGAGGCGTTCTTCCATCTGTCGCGCCAGCCACTCGTAGGCCTGCCGATGTCTCCCTCGAACCCGCCGAGCATCTGCCCGCAATACACCGTCCTTCTGCAGCTTGGACCATGCGCCGACCGTTTGAACCGTCCACAGCGTCACTTCTTTCGCGTGCCGCGCGTCTTCCTGACGACGCCGACAGTCAGCCATCCTCATCGCGGACATCGTAATGGCCGCGACAATGAAGTCAAGGCGGCGGGCGTGTTAAATAGGCGGATCGATCTCTAGTCGCCCTGCGACCAATCTGCAATCGACGATCTTGGACCCAGAATGAGAGGGTTCACTTAAATGAACCGCGTGGGGCGGGCAGCAGGGATTGGGACTCGGAACCGGAGTCTATGGACCAAGGACTGATTGACTTGCGCCAAGGGAGCGTGGCGTGTCAAATGGGCGGGCGGACAGGGAATCCTGCGGGCGATCGGCTGAGTTACTTGCCTCGCCTCTTCGTCTTTGGCTTCGCGGACGACGTGGACGCGGCAGGCTTCGTCGGTTGCTCGCACAGCCGTTCTGCCCAGAACCTCAGTGTTTCGTCATCCTGGTCTTCCCAAGGTTGCCATTGCGGCCAACAGAAGGCGATGAAGGCGTCGACAAACGCCTTCTCGGCGGCATCAGAGTCTGTCTCGATGGTGTAGTCGTCGGCCTCTGCCTTGTCGTAGTACGTGAAGTAGTATGCCTTTGTCTCGGGGCCGAGTCCCTTTGCCACAAATGCCTTGCGCAACTCGGGCTCGCAATCCTCGTCTATTTCGGAGAGCGACTTCGGTCCTACGACGCCACCGGTGCCAACGTCAGACTCGTTATCTGCAACGCCTTCCGCACTCGCGAATTGGAACGCTGCCCCGAACATGGAGACACCTCCACTCTCGTACCCGCTCTTCTCCGTGGACTTCAGGAGCTTGGTCAACTCCTCGCGCGGAATCGACTCGACCCAGCTCTTTTGATCGTTGTCTGCCATCTAGGCCTCCTGTAGTGACCTCTCATCGATGCGGCCCTTCGGAAGAAACCGAGTCATGGGCGGATTCTAGAGAGGGCTGGCGGGCGAGTCAAATTCGAGGCCGCGCGTCAGGAATCGCCGGTTGCGTCGCCGGGGACTTGTCCGATGCCCAGCTAGGCTGCGTCCTCTTTGTAGGTCAGGCCGAAAACGGTGTCGGCCAGCCACTTGCGGAAGTCGTCGTTGTCGCTGTACTGCTTGAACAGCTCGGTGTGGTCGGACAGAAGCTCAACCAGCACCCGCTTCAGGGCTTTGTCGTGCTCGATGCGGGCGTTCTGCTTATCCGAGTTCTTCATTGCATTCTGATACGCCTTATCCGCGCTGACTTTGGCCGGAATCTCCTGTGCTATGACGGCCCGAATCTTGTCGGCGTCCTTCCAGTCGATGTTGCCGAAGAGGTCGTTGAATGCCTTGAGGATGTTACTCAACTTGTCCATCTCCGGTTCAGGCTTGTGTCCGCCCTGTTCGACTGGAACCGGGCCGACTTCGCCATCTTGGTCAGGCAGTGCAATGGTCCGCGTCGACTGCATCTCCGCCCTGTAGCTGTCCATATCAACGGCATCGAGGATACCCTTGGCCAGGTCTTCTTCCTCGGGCGCCGGCAGCTTCGGTATCAGGAAGTTCAGGAATATCGACAGCTTCTCCCACGAAGCATTGGTATAGGGTAGCACGGTTGCCAGAAATGCGTAGGTGCGGACGAAGCTTTTAGCTCCGCCCTTGAAGCCAACCTGCCCGTCCTCATCCAGGTTCAGCTTGTACACGGCGACGCAGGCATCGAGAATCGGGTCGAGCCGGTCGCGCTCAGCCCCGCCAAGGTACAGCTTCACCAAGTCTTCAACCTGGCTCCAATCATAGACCTGAGCTGCATCCAGCTTTGCCTTCAGATCGTGCAGCTTGTTGGGATCGGTTTCCTCGCTCAGAATCGTCGTCCGGTAGTAGGGCGCGAAGTCGCGCTGGATTCCCTCGGTGGTGTTTGTGAAGTCGAGCACAAACGTGTCGTACTTGCCGGGCATCGCCCGGTTCAAACGCGAGAGGGTCTGAACCGACTTCACGCCCGACAGAATCTTGTCCACGTACATCGTGTGCAGCAGCGGCTCGTCATAGCCGGTCTGGAACTTCTCGGCGCAGACCAGTAACCGGTACGGGTCTTCGCGGAACCGCTCGGCAATCTGACTTCCGGGGGATCCGTTCATGGATGTCTCGCTCAACTTCGCACCCTTGAATTCGTGCTCTCCCGAGAATGCGACCAGAGCCTTGAACGGCAGTTTCATCTCGCTGATGTAGCCGGCTATTGCCTGGTAGTACTCGATCGCCCGCACGATGCTGCCCGTGACAACCATCCCCCTTGCCTGCCCGCTTATCTTGTGCCGTGAGTATACCTGGTTCAGGAAGTGGTCGACGATGATCTCGGCCTTCTTCTCGATGGCATGCTCGTGGGTTTCGATGTAGCGCCTGAGCTTCTTTGCGGCCTTCCTCACGTCGTACTCGGGGTCGTCCGGCACGGTCTTCACCAAACGGTAGTAGTTGTTCACCGGCGTGTAGCCCTTGAGCACGTCGAGGATGAAGCCCTCCTGTATCGCCTGCTTCATTGTGTAGCTGTGGAACGGCCGGTGCTTGACCTCCTCGCCCTCGGCGTATGGCACGCCAAACATCTCAAGAGTCTTATTCTTGGGCGTGGCCGTGAAGGCGAAGTAGCTGGCATTGGAGAGCATCCGGCGCGATTCGATGATGCGGTTGATGGTATCTTCGTACGTCTCCTCTTCCGGTTCCTCGCCCTCGGGCGAGAGCGCGATGTTCATCTTGGCCGAGGTCCGACCGCCCTGGCTGGAGTGGGCTTCATCAATGATGATGGCGAACCGGCGGTTGCGATGCTCGCTGCCGATTTCCTCCAACACGAACGGAAACTTCTGCACCGTGGTGATGATTATCTTCTTGCCCGATTCGATGAACTGGCGCAACTGCTGCGAACCTTCGGTCACAGCGCCTACGATCGCAGACACCTGCGCGAACTGCCTTATCGTGTCGCGTATCTGCTTGTCGAGCAGACGGCGGTCAGTGACCACGATGGTGGAGTCGAAAGCCGGCTTCCCCTCCCGCTCCAGGCCGACAAGTTGGTGGGCCAGCCAGGCAATCGAGTTCGACTTGCCCGAGCCCGCCGAATGCTGAACCAAGTAGCGCTTGCCGACGCTGTCCGCCAGAGCGGCCGCCAGCAGCTTGCGCACCACATCCAACTGGTGGTATCGCGGGAAGATCTGCTTGCGCTTCTTCCGGCCAGTCCTTTCATCTTTCTCCTCGACTACCTGTGCGTAGTTCTCAATGATGTTGGTCAGGCCCTCGCGCGTCAGCGCCTCTTCCCAGAGATAGGCAGTCTTAAGCCCGTTCGGGTTGGGCGGGTTGCCGGCTCCGTCGTTCCAGCCCTTGTTGAACGGGAGGAACCACGAGGCCTCGCCCTTCAGGTGCGTACACATCATCACCTGCTGGTCGTCCACCGCGAAGTGCACCAGACACCGGCTGAACTCAAACAGCAATTCATGCGGGTTCCGGTCGCGCTGGTACTGCACGACGGCATCGTCCACGGTCTGTTTGGTCAGGCTGTTCTTCAGCTCGAATGTCGCTATCGGCAGGCCATTGATGAACAGACATAGGTCGAGCGCGCGCTGCGTCTCGTCGCGGCTGTAGCGCAACTGGCGCGTGACGCTGAAGACATTGGACTCAAACAGCCTCACTGCCTCTCTGTTGCCCAGTGACGGAGTGCCGTAGAACAGGTTCACCGAAGCAGGACCGTGCTGGATGCCCTTGCGCAAGACATCGATGACGCCGCGCCTGGCGACCTCCCCGCGCAGCCGGTCAAGGAACTTCAGCCGGTTCGGGCCATCCTCAGCCAGACCCAGCGTCTCAACCGCCTTGGGCTGGGTTGCGTTCAGGAACTCCAGCAAGCGAACAAGGTCAACCGCGTGCTCGCGGTCATAGTGCGCAGGGTCGCCCTGCACATACCCAGTCCCGCCGATGGTGCCGACCTCGGTAGCAACCAGTTCCCCGCCGGCGTTATCCATGCGCCGGCCAGTCATGGCCGCGACAATCAGGCTCTCGAGGCCCTTTTCGCTGGTATCGGTAGGCATTAGTACCTCACCATCAAGTGACCATCAAGTAGAGCTAGTTCAAACCAATGCGTTGACTCATAGACACTCATGGCCATAGACATGCTTCTACAGACTGCCGCCGTCAGGATGAGTATCAAGTTCTGCGTCTGGCTTCGACTAGAGTCGCCATCCACTAATCCGGCCTCGCTCAGTCGGGATTGCGTTACCGAATTGCATCCGAATTGCATCCAGAGCACTCGCGCTCGTGGATTGGCTATATGCCGTAACATCCTAAAGCAAGATGACTTACCGAATCGCGGCTGGGCCGCCGTACATGGGTCATTGCCGTCCGGATTGCTGTTCGATTGCATCTGGGTCCGGACCAATGAACCACCGTCCGGATCTGGTCTTGCCCCGGCAATGAACGCGGTTCTCGGCCTTCAACTCGCGGAGCAATGTCTGCATTTGGGCGCGCGACAGGCTCGGGTCATTCAGCGCGCCGAGCAACTCGCGGAGCGGGCTGCCCTGCCCCTTGAAGGCCTCCAGATGCTGTAGTACCAGCTCCTTCAACCGCGCCCGGTCCAGTCCCCGACGCCTTGTGTAGCCGGCCTTATCACCCATTGCCGCGTAGAGCTTCCTTGCCAACAGGTACTTCATGCCCCGGGCGCGTCCTGTAGTCTCAACCAACCCCATCTCCCTGAGTCCGGCCAGGCGCGGTGCCAGGTTTGCGGGAACCACCTCGCCGCGGCGCAGAAGGTCGAGCACCAACAGATCCTCCGTCTGGAACGAACGCACACGTTCAGCGCCTACACGTTCCAGAAACCGTAGGAATCCCTCGTCCTGCACTGCACCCTGAAGCGTAAGCATGACCTGGTGCTCGTCGGTGCCGTTGAAGTCGGGCAGAGGCTTACTCTCGCGGATGGCAGTCTCGTACATAACGTTGGCCCTTGCCCAGAACGTTCGACCAGGCCGCACTTCGCGAGCACCTCGGCAATGCGTCGGTTGCGTGGACTCTGCCTGTAGAGGATGTTGTCGCGGGTGATGCCGCTGGGAAACCCGCCCGGGCTGACTACTTCCAGTCGCCGTGGGTATTGTCGCACAAACACCGACTCGGCCATTCGGTAGTCGCGATGACTCACGGCGTTTAGCAGTGCCTCGCGTACCACGCGCTCGCTGAACGTCGGAATGTCCCAGATGAACAGCCCGTCTTGGAAGTGCTGGCTGTCGTTACGCAGGTTGATGGTCTTCCACAACTCGTCATCGAACGAGAAGAACCCCTGTCTGTATTCCTTCCTGTCCTGCGCAGGCCCGGTCGCATCGCTGGAACGATACTCGAAGACAATCTCCGCTTGAGCAAGGTCCCGCCCGAGGGCCATGCGAGTACCCAGCAGGATCAACGCCGCGTAGGTCACGCGTCCGTCCACCAGAAGCTCCGCGTCCGACAGAAGCTGCCCAGTGGACATGCCAAGCAGGTCGGCGCGTCCCGACTTCCGGTTCCACCGCTCGCGCAGTCGCTCGATGGCAACCTGGTCGAGCGCGTCCAGCGTCGCCCCGGGGCATATCTCTGCCGAGAAATCCGGCCCGGTCTCATCGAAGATGCGCCGCAGCATGTCTTCCGTCATGGCGGTCAGGCTATCACCTGAGCGCATCCAGTAGACACCGTCGTACCGCAACGGTACGCCGATCGGCCGGGACGGTACATCGAACACGACCACCCGTCCGTGTGGGTGCTGAACCTCGACGCCGTCAATCCGCAGGTGCAGTATCTGAGTCAGGTCGCACCTGCGGTGCTCCAAGTCGCGGAAAGCATCAGTACCGACCACGCGGCGCGGCTTGAGGTTCGTAACACCAAGGATGAGCTTGCCGCCACGCTCGTTGGCCAGGGCGCAGCAGTACTTCCGCAGTTTCTCGATGTTGAAGTCGTGCTCGGCCTTCTTGAACTCAAGATGCTCGTCTTCCTCCGTCAGAAGCAACTCGTTCAACTGCTCAGCGGTCATCTACTTCATCTCCGCATACAGCCGCCCGTTCGCAGTTCTCCGGATTCACCAACGTCTCCGCATCCTCGTGGAGGATGTCCCCGCTAGTGAACTCCATCACTCCTCGCCCTCCGCATCATGGCTTGCGAGAGCTTCCTCGTTCGCCTCCTCCAATTCCTCCGGCGCTTCCGCCTCCGGTTCCTCAACTTCCTCCGTCTCATCCGGCAGATTCGTGGCGGCTTCGCGCACGTCCAGTTTGCCTGTCACCACGTCCGCCACAAGCCGAGTCCGGTACTCGCGTAGAAGGAGCACCTCAGCCTCCACTCGGGCTATTGCGGCATCCAGCGCAGCGGTCTGTGCCGCTATGTGCTCAAGCAAGCTCTTCTGTTCCGCAATCCCCGGCAGCAGAATCGGAAACGCGCGCAAGGTTGTGCTGTTTGTAGAGGCGAGATTCGTGGTCTGCTTAGCTGTCAGTTGGAAGTAGGCACGCCCATGCATGGACACCATGAGGCCTTCAAGGAACTCGGGAATCATGATGTCCTGTCTGCAACGGACGGCGAAAATGTGATTCTGGTGCAGGCAGTTCGGAATCTCGTCATGCCACACACAACCGCGGCCGAGCTCGTCGATGTCTCCTCCCTCGGTCATCAGAACGTCTCCAGCACGCAGCGTCGCGCCGGATGCCTCTTTCACAGGGACGCTGATGTGCTTGATATGTCCGAGGTCAAGGCGGCCGGCTTGAACGTTAGCCACGCGGAGGTAGGGTCGTGACTCAATGGTGACTCCTTCGTAGCGCTTCCCAAGTGTTAGTCCGGTCTGCACGGTCGCCGCGTCTTTGAGCCGAGCAATTCTCCAATGCTCAGGTATGCCTCCCAGCCAAGCGACCCCGGACGGTTTGTACTTTGGATACGGCTTCCCAGTGCGGACGTCAATCTGACCGGTCACGGCCTGGTGGATAATGGCTTGCTTCTGCTCGTTCAGCCGCGCAATCAGCCTCTGCTTCGCCCGGATGTACTTCCGAATCCGCCGGTCAACGTGGTCAAGGTAGCGCACGATGGCGGATTGCTCCGCCAGAGGCGGTTTGCACGATACGATCATCCTGAAGTGCTCGGGCCTGAGGCTCCACATATCTGACGTGATGCCGTAGGACCAACGTTCCGCCTCCTTGGCGAAAACCGGAGTTCGCATGAGGTAGTGGAAATAGCGCGGACTCGATCCCTCGCGCGGGCGCTGCACGACGTATGCAGGGCTAACGATTCCACGTAGGTCGGACACTCCGACCGCACCTTGCCATGCCCGCATCTTGTTGTAAGCGATGTCTCCGGGACGAACGAGCTTGTAGGCGGACTTGTCCAGATTCGAGCCGTCCTTCTTCGAGCTATCTGCCAGCAATGCTTGCTGACGAATCACGCCCCTCGTGATAGTCACGGACAGCATCGGTTCGTCTGGATGGTCGCGCTCTTTGACTTCGGCGAAGAGGGCGCGGTTAGGCAACACATCCCAATGCTCCGGCACGTCTCCCAGCCACGGCACGCCGGAAGGCTTGTAGGATGGGTAGGGTGTTTTCAAGCCTGTTTATTTCGCTATCGGAACGCCATACTGAAGAAGCAGGCTTTCAAGGTGCCGACCATCGATGAGCCTGACCATTTTCATCTCGGGGCGGTTGGCCTCCTTGATGGCCCCCGCGCTGAACTCCCCAGACGTAACAACCATGCACTCGGCCGGGCCTGCGGCCCCTCTGATCTTCTGTATATCTGGAGCCTGCACTTTGGCCTTCCAGTGCTTCACCTGCACTTTGACGGCGACCGTGCCGCCCGAATCCAGCGGACGGTGTCCCTCGACATCTACTCCGCGGTCGTGCGTCGCTGGGGTCACGACGACGCGATCGTAGCCAACTGCCGAAAGGAGATCTCCCACCAGTTGTTCAAGTTGCGTTGGCGACAGGCTGCGCAATCCGGCCGGAGCCATTGGTGTGGCAGGAGCGCCTGCCTGTGAAGCTGGGCTGGGCGTGGACATGCCGACCAAACCCACTGCTCCCCCGGCAAGACGCACGAACCGGGGTTTCTCGCCGCGCGCGACGCGGTCTCGGGTGTCCTGATAGACGCGCCCAAGAACCATGTTCTCAAACTTCCCGCTCCGCGAGGAGAACAGCTTCTGGCTGGTGATCTCTGCAGCCAACTCCTTCGCCGTCATAGGATGTCCAACGGACCGCAACACATGTTCTACGGCACCGAGTATCTTCATCGGCCCGCGTGGCACGGTCGTGACCGCCTCCCTGTCGGCAGGCTGCTCTGACGCCAGCCTGAACAAGCCGCCTCGTGAGCCGTGCCGAAAGCGCGAGGCGGAACCATTGCTCTTCGTGTCCGCGCATAGCCTCGACCCCACGACATGCCCGAAGTCCTTGGCGGTTGGCAGAAAGAGCTTCTGCGACACAATCCTCTTGGCGATCTCTCGGTAGTGCAGCTCGACTCGCGCTTGGGACAGCACTTCGTGGGCCGCGTCTAGAATCTCCATTGCGTTGCCTCCTTCGTCATCTCCGCAATCTCTTCCTCCGCTTTCGGGCTTCGTCTAGCTCATGGGGCGGCGGGCCAGCGTACATTGAGACCGTGCCTGCAAAGAACCGGCGCGGCGTCACTCCAACGCCTCCTTGAGCAATCCTTCGGTCTCCTTCTCCAGTGCCGCGATGTCGGCCTTGATCTCTTCAAGAGTCCGAAGCGGCTGGGGCTTGTAGAAGTAGCGGTTGAAGCTGATTTCGTAGCCAATCTTGGTCTTGGATTCGTCTATCCAGGCGTCCTTGGCATAAGGCAGGACCTGGCGTTGGATGAAGGCTTCGATGCCACCGTCTTCAAGCAAAGGCACTTGCTCGGTGTCGCGTAGCTCCGTATCCGGTTCGTACTCGACGGCATACTGCCTGCCGACAACCATGGCCTCGAACAGACCGCGCAGAGGATCCACCTTCGTCTTGAAGAGCGGGTACGCCTTCTTGACGACAGGCACCCCGTTCTCATCGCGCTCAGCCAGGTTGTTCTTGAGCAGGTTCTCTCGCTTCACGGGGAAGTAGAAATCTTCCTTCAGTGCTGCCTTGCGTGCTTCTGTCAGGAAGGCATTGAAGTCCATGTGCGGCCCTGAGCCGAGTGATTCGGCCAGCTTGTCGGCAAAGGCAGGCAGATCCTCGTCCTTGGCCTTGGCGCAGGCAAACTTGAGCCGCGCTCGGCTGGCGTGGTTGAACTCGACCTTGAGCCTCAGCGGACGCTCGACCGTGACCTTCCAGTAGCCGAAGGCCTCGTTCGGAAAGACCTTGGACTGCTCGGTCTCTTTGAACTCAAGGAAGGTGTCGGCGATCCGCCTGATGTCAGCATCCGAGAGCCGGCAGTTCTTCTTGCCGAGGTTCTTTCGCAGAGGCTCGAACCACTGGGTCGCATCGATAAGCTGAACCTTGCCTTTGCGATGCTCGGGTTTGCGGTTGGAGAGGAGCCAGATGTAAGTGGCGATACCGGTGTTGTAGAAGATGTTGAGTGGGAGCGCGATTATCGCTTCCAGCCAGTCGTTCTCGATTATCCAACGCCGGATGTTACTCTCGCCCTGTCCCGCGTCGCCGGTGAAGAGCGACGAACCGTTATGGACCTCGGCGATGCGGCTGCCGAGCCTGGTGCCGACCTTCATCTTGCTGAGCATATTGGCAAGGAACATCATCTGGCCATCGCTGGAACGGGTCACGAGCGAATACTCCGGGTCGCCTGCGTGAGTGATGATGAATCGCGGGTCCTTGATGCTGTCCTTGCCGCCCATCTTCTCCATGTCGTTCTTCCAGCTCTTGCCGTAGGGCGGGTTGGAGAGCATGAAATCGAACTTCAGGCTGGCAAACCCGTCATGGGAAAGCGTGGACCCAAAGACGAAGTTGTCGGCCTCTTCACCCTCGCCCTTGAGCACCAGGTCTGCCTTGCTGATGGCATAGGTCTCGGGTTCGACTTCCTGACCGTAGAGGTGAATCGAGGGGTCCTTGCCGTGGTCCTTGGCCATATCGAGCAGACGTTGCTCGGACACGGTTAGCATCCCACCGGTCCCGCACGCGCCATCGTACACGAGGTACGCGCCGGACACGACCTTGTCCGCCACCGGCTTAAGCACAAGGTCGGCCATGAGCGTTACAATGTCGCGGGGCGTGAAGTGCTCGCCTGCTTCTTCGTTGTTCTCTTCGTTGAACCGGCGGATGAGTTCCTCGAAGATGGTGCCCATGCCGTGGTTGTCGAGTCCGGGCAGGCGCTCAGAGCCGTCACTGTTCAGCGCAGGCTTGGGGCTGAGGTTGATGGACGGGTCGAGGAACTTCTCAATCAGGCCGCCGAGGATGTCGGCTTCCACCAGAGTCGGCACCTGGTTGCGGAACTTGAACTTCTCGATTATCTCCTGGACGTTAGGCGAGAAGCCGTCGAGGTACGCCTCGAAGTCGGCCTTGAGTGTCTGCGCCCGGCCACGGGAGCGCAAGTCGCGAAGCATGAACGCAGAGGCGTTGTAGAACGACTGCCCGGCTGCCTGTCGCAGCGGCGCTTCCTGGCTGGAGATCTTCGACTTGTCGAGGCGATCCTTCATGTCGAGCACGGCCTTCTTGGTTGGCTCCAGCACGGCATCCAGCCGCCTGATGACCGTCATCGGCAGGATGACGTCGCGGTACTTGCCGCGTTTGTAATAGTCGCGGAGCACGTCATCGGCGATGCCCCAGATGAAGTTGGCAATCCAGTCCAGTTGTGTCGGTTCCATCACGAACCCTCTTTCTTACCGATAGGCCAGTCAATCACGCGGAGGTTATAGCCGGAAAGCTCGCCGCAGTCAGGCGCGTGCCGTAGAACCTAGCAGTCGTCAGTGCCGCCGGGAGCGGCAGGGCTGTCGCTCTGTGGCAGATTCGTCGATTAGGCGTCCTCGCTAGCGACGTACCACCGGGAGGACAAGCGGCGGAAGGCCCATGCGCACGACAGTGCTTTGTACGTACTCGCGGAAGTATGGCCAAGTGTTCAGGGGGAGGTTGTTCGTGCAGAAGATCTGGAAGTAGTCCTTGGTCATCGGCTTTGCGACTCGGTATACGACCTCGAATGTGCAGCTGATTCGCAGTAGAGGTATCTTGGGTTCATCCTTGTACGCCGCCATGAAAACGCAGGTCTGAATAACCTTGCATGTTGCCTCGCCCTCCATCTGGAATGAGACTTTGTCTTCGATCCCCAGGTCCATCTCACGTTTGAAGTCGACTTTGTCTACGAGAAGCTCTGCGGATAGGGCCCGAGCCGCGATGTTCAGCAGATCGAGCCCCCGAATGAACTCGGCATACTCCCTGGGGCTTACTTTCGGGCGTGCGGGCCGCTTGACCGCGGTTGCACTCATATTGCCGCCTTCCTGTGGAAACTTATGTTGCCGGGGTCAGGGAGTGCGAACTCGCTGCCCCCGCATGATACACCGGCCAAACCCCTGAGCTGCTTGCGGGCGTTCCATGGATCACGAAGCACTATCTCTTCGAGGTCATCTCTCAAACGGTCAGCGGTGGACAGAGTTCTGGACAGACGAACGTCAAGCGCGTGCGTCACTACGCCCTGAGCGAGTACGACAGCCACAAACTGGTTTAGACTCGTTCCTTGCTCCTCTGCCTGTCTCGCAAGCTGGCGATGCAGAGCGGCCGGCAGGCGAACGACGAACTTGCCCGAGAATTCCCTTGCTTCCTCGGGCAGTGGTATCTCGATGTTTGACTGGTAGGCTTCCTCCAGCCAGAGTTCTCGCGCTTCCTTGATGTTGGCCATTGCCTCCTCTAGTGTTTCGCCTTGAGTCATACAGCCGGGCAGGTCCGGCACTGACACGAAGTACCCGCCTTCCTCCTGCTCATGCACCTGCACGGGATACTTCAGGTTCACGTAGTAGGCCAAGTCCTTCTCATTCCTGCGGTTCATCTGTTGCCTCCAGGTCCAGCGTCGTGATAATGTCCTTTAAGTACGATTTCTTGTAGGATTTGCTGTGTGTGGCCAAGACGAGCCGGCGACCATTATCGCCCCAAATCTCGTGACTGCCTTTTGTTCTTCGCAGAGTCCATCCAAAGTGTTTGAGTATCGCTCGTACGTCTTGGCATGCCATCTCGGCAGGCCTCGAAAGAAGTCGAGCGACGAGCTTCTTGACGCTGGACAACGTCCCATGATACTACCCTTAGTATTAGATGTCAACATCGGAGTTGTGGATTCGTGTGGGCCCGCCATGAAATGGCCGGCTAGCCAGGTCCGCTGGTTTGGACACCTTCGCTGATCACGTGGAGTGTACCAGAGTGGTGTAGTGCCTTAGCCCGCAAGTTGAGCGGAAGCATTGGGCCTGGGGGCTAGCCTCTTCGGAACTCCAGGCAGGACATCTTGCCCAATGCTATGCGCCTCCGCCGGCCGCTGCGGAAGCACGATGGTCGACGTTGGCGGCTCTCGGTCACCCCCCCCTGCCCGAAGCCTGCAACCTGCGTTTGAGGTTTGCATTTCGCAGTTATCCACGCGCTTCCGGTACAACAGCAATTATTAGCAAAAGAACCTGTTGCTGCTGTTGGGATGTGGATAATGTGGATAACTCACAATTTCTACCATTAGTAGTATCAACCACTGTACACTACCACTAGTGGTTGATTATCCACATAGTTATCCACATCCTGTCCACATTCATCCACCATTTGGCCATTCCGGCCAGATACCACCTATTGTATCCACCGAGTTATCCACACCACTACAGATAGGTGTTGACATTGGAGTCCTGTCCGGCATTGTTGGTTAATGACCGATGAGAAATCCGTTTCAGACACCGGGCTATTCCCCGGGCAGTCCCGGGGCCTGCCCCCTAGCGAAGGCATGGGAGAAATCAGAATTCAGAGACCAGAAACCAGAATTCAGAATGCCCGGCCGGGGAAGTTCGAATAGGAAACCACGGATGGACACAGATGAACACGGATACGGCATCGGATAGAGCTGAATTCAGAGACCAGAAACCAGAATTCAGATACGCTGACGAAGAGCCAGGATGGCGGTTCAGCGCCTGCGTCGGCGCCGATCGCGAGCGACGAAGTCCGAGCCTGAGCCGGTGTGGCCGGGTTTGTCGTCGTCGGTGATGAATCCGATACGTTTCTTCCTTGGCGCAGGCGGCAGCATGAGCTGTTTGATAGTGGCAAAGACCACCTGGAAGTTCCGGTCGTGCGTGGCCAGCTTGCGTTCAAGTTCGGCGAGCTTGATGGCGAGCTGTCGCTGGTCGGCCAGCATGCGACGCATTCGTATGAACGCCCTCACCACAAAGACGCTGACATCGACCGCCCGTTTGGATCGCAGGACGCTCGCGAGCATGACAGTTCCATGTTCCGTGAATGCGTAGGGGCGACTTGACGAGTGCCTGAGCGCCACCAACCGGTCGCATTTTGCGACCAGTTCATCCTTCTCATCGAGTGTCAACTCGAACATGAAACCTTCGGGGAATCGTTCCCGGTTGCGCCGGACTTGTTCCTTCAGTCGGCGGGTCGTGACGCCGTAGACTTCGGCCAGGTCGACGTCCAGCATGACACGTTCGCCACGTATCTCCAGAATGGCACTGTCTATTCGCTCGGCGGGGATGAGGTATCCGGAGTCTTTGGGCGCGGTCACGGGCCTAGGATACCGGCGAAGGGTGCTGAGTCAAGGCGCGGCGCGGGAATTCCCGGCGACGCAATAGGCGATTCCCGCAGAAGGGGGTCCAGGATTCAAGGATCCGAGGAATCTAGTGGCGGGTGGCGGGCACCGGATGGTTCAGAAGTCAGAAACCAAAACGCGAGACGGGGAACAATCCAGAATCCAGAAACCAGAATTCAGAGTTGCCCAGGAAAGGAATCGAGAGATCGAGGGAGAGGGTGCGCGGCTTGCCATCGGAGAGAATCTGGCTATCATCTGGCCAGAATGAAGTACCGGGTCGCATTCGCGCCCGAAGCCCTCGATGATTACCGCCGCCTCTCGGCCCGAACCAGGGCCGAAGTCAGGGATGCCATCAACCGGCACCTGCTGCACCAGCCGACCCGGTTGAGCCGAAGCAGTATCAAGCGGCTGCGTGGGACCCGGAAGCCGCAATACCGCCTGCGCGTCGGGGACGTGCGCGTCTTCTACGACGTGCGAGAGGATGAGGTGGTGGTGCTGGCTGTTGTTGAGAAATCGCGCGCTGCGGAATGGCTTGAGAAGACTGGAGAATTCGATGAAGAGAGTAGCGCTGGCTGAGGTAAAGGACCACCTTTCCGAGTATCTGAACGAGGCGGCAGAGGAGGAAGTCGTCATCACCCGACATGGCCGTCCGGCCGGTGTGCTCATCGGCTTCGCCGGCGAGGACGACTGGTTCGACTACCGGCTGGAGAACGATCCGCGGTTTGTCGCACGGATCGCGAGGGCGCGGGGTAGTGCCCGGGCCGGGAAGGCCATTCCGTGGGAGGACGTGCAAGCGGGCGCGGAGTCGGCCTCGGGCGGGTTCAGCGTTTCAGACCGGCCGGCCACACGTTCACCCAGGCGGCGAAGCCGCACTTAGCAGCCGGGCGCTGGCCGCGAGACACTGTCCTTCGTACGTCGTCCATCGTTCTTCGTCCTGAGTCTACTGTCCACAGTCCATAGTCCGTCCGTCTCCTCGTCCTTCGTCTGAGCTCTCTGCGTCATCTGCGCAATCTGCGGTTAGTCTTCTCCGGCCTGGCGGTTAATCCATTTTCGATTGACGATTGCCGATTTCAGATTGCCGGACCGGTATCCGAAGCGGAGAGCGGTCGGCGGACTGCTTGACTGATAACTTGACTAATACACGCGGCTGCGCCGCGAGTTTCCAGTGACCAGTTTGCAGGTGGCGGCTGCGGACCGCGACTTGACCAATAACTTGACTAATACTTGACTGATTATTAGACTTGTCCGATGACATTTGAGCCGAAGTTCACGGTTTCGGCCCGACTGCTGACGCTGGTCGAGGAGGTTGCGGCGCTACGCCAGCAGGTGGTCTCTTCGGCCGTGCAGGTGGCGTGGATTCCCCGGCTGCAGCAGGAGGCACGGGTGCGCAATACGCACAGCTCGACCGCCATCGAGGGCAATCCGTTGACCCAGGCCCAGGTCCGGGCGCTGGCTGAGGGCCGCGAGGTCCCGGCGATCGCGGACCGGTCCCGGCAGGAGGTGCTGAACTACTTCGCCGGGCTGCGGTTGATCGAGACGCACGCGAAGAAGAAGACGGTCACGCGCCGAGACGTGCTGCGGTTGCACGCGATTGCGGCGCACGGCGTGATGGACCAGGGACAATCGGGCGAGTTCCGCCGGATCCAGGTCTGGGTCGGCGGGCACGTGCCGCCTCCGCCGGAGCGGGTGGAGGAACTCATGGCCGCGCTCCTGGATTGGTGGAACGGGCCGGCGCGTAAGCTGTCTTCGGTCATTTCCTCCGCGGTCCTTCACTATCGGTTCGAGGAGATCCATCCGTTCGGCGACGGCAACGGCCGGGTCGGACGGCTGCTGGCTTTGTGGGAACTCTACCGGCGGGGTTTCGACACCCACCATATCTTCGCGGTTGACGAGTACTACTGGCATGACCGTCCGCGCTACTATCGGCAGTTGGCGGACGTGCGCAAGCACGGCGGCAATCTGACCGGCTGGCTTGAGTACACGGCCGAAGGTCTGCTTAAGGCGCTCGGCAATGCGCGGGACCGGATTCAGGCGATCTCGGCTGAGTCCGGGAGCGAGCCGATTCTGCTCCGTCCGAGGCAGGAGCAGTTGCTGCGCATGTTGCGCGACGAGGGACAGCTGGCCCCGCGCCGGATATGGGAAGGGCTGGGCGTCTCCCGGCAGGGCGCGATGGACCTGCTGCGACCGCTGCTTGCGGCCGGGCTGGTGAAGCGCATCGGCACGAGGAAGTCGGGCAAGTACACGCTGGCGCAGTAGGCGCGTCGCCGAAACGCGGGCACGGGACAGGTATTCACCACCAAGACGCGAAGGATCGGACAATTCAGAAACCAGAGACAAGAATGCGGGAGTGGTAGAAGAGGGGTCGAGGAGTCGAGGAGTCGAGGGATCCAGTGGCGGGCACCCGATAGTCCAGAAATCAGAAACCAAAACGCGAGACGGGGAACAATCCAGAATTCAGAATCCAGAGACCAGAATTCAGAAGTGGTAGAAGAGGGGTCGGGGGTTCAAGTGGTCTAGTGGTCCAGTGGATGAGTTCGGATCAGGCAGGCGTCGGAAGCGGGAGAGAAGAAGGGATCGAGGGATAGAGTGGCGGCCACCGGACAACTCAGAAGTCAGAATTCAGAGACCAGAAACCAGAATTCAGAATTGCGGGCGGAACTGCAAGACATCCGAACGCAGTAGTCCACTGCCTTGGCGAGCTTGGAGGTTGTTCTGGCTGCGGACGGCGGCCTGCTTGACTGATAACTTGACTAATACTTGACTAATACAAACAGGGGTCCAGGATTCGAGGTTGGCCGCGGCGGCCCCTGTCGGACAGCGCTGCCCGGCAATCGGTGTAATCTGTGAAATCGGTGGATGTCCCTTCCTTGTCCGCCCGTCTCCTCGTCCCCCGTCCTTCGTCTGAGCTATCTGCGACATCTGCGTCATCTGCGGTTTACCCACTCTGTGCCCTTGTGTTGGACTCCCATGCCGGATTCCGGCGACTGTCTCCCCAGACCCGAGAGTGAAGGCACGAAAGAACGCATCAAACCCGAAGTCCGAAGCTCGAAGCCCGATTCAAGTGCGAAATCGGGCCTTTTGCACTTCGGGTTTCAATCGTCATTCTACCTTCGAGCTTCGAGCTTGGTACAAAAGTGTCTCCCCGGCCATCTATTTCGAATTCAGGGTGTCTGCGGCGGCTTGACTGAGGTGGAGAGGCCGGTAGGCTTTAAGGAGTATGTTCGGAGCCCTGTGCGCGGTAGTGTTTGCCGTGGTGTTCTCCGCACCGCTGCCTGTCTCGGGCCAGGCGGAGAGCCTGCCCGCGCCGGTCCGGCACGGTTATTCGTTCGAGCAGCTCTCCAATAGCCGGTACTCGGTCCACGCCGGGTTCGACGATTCGCTGCCGGCTCAGGTGATGGCCAACGTCCTGTGGGCGATGAGCCGGGCGCCGCGCGCGGGCAGCGAGTACCGTGAGTTCTACGTGGCCACGCCGGAGAATGTGTATCGGTACGACCCTTCGAATCTTCTCCTGACGCTGTACCGCGCCGGGGACCACCGCTACAATTCCGGCTCGGCGTTCGAGGTCGGTGTCGCCGCCGGCCGGCCGGAGGAGACCGGCATGGCGATTCAGGCCGGGCTGCTCGCCGGAACCGCGTTCCGGAGAATGACGAATGACGAAGGTCGAACGTCGAATGGCGGACAATCAGCAATCAACGTGGTGAGCTGCCCGATGGAGTGGGCGGCAGACCACGCCGCGGCCGATTGGAATCCCGCCCACCCGATTCGGATGGTGAACGTGTTCGGCAGCGCCCCGGCGGCACCGCTGGATACCGTCTGCGTGGCCCGGTCAACGGACTCGAGCCTGCCGCTGCCGCACGTGGTCGGGCCCGATACGTTCGAGGCAGTGGTCGCCGACCTGGGTCAGGATTCTTCGTTCAGCCCGGTTGAGCTTTCACAGGAGAACCTGTCGCAGCTCTGCTGGGCCGCCTACGGAGTGACCCCGCACGCCACCTACAATCGCCGGCAGGGGCTGACCGTGCCGAGCGCGATGGCCGACTATTATCTCACGGACCGCATCTATGTGGTCGGGCAGGACGAGGTGGGCCGGTATCATAACCGGCTCGCCGACACCGAAGTGACGACGCGCGACCACCGGCTGGAGCCGGTGACTATAGGCGACCGCCGGCCGCAGTTGCGGGCAGCCTCGACCCGGATTCCCGGAAGCGCGCCGACCTATTTCGTGGTCTGCGTGCCGGATACAACATCGGAATCGGCCTTGATGGAGGCGGGGTTTGCCGGGTTCCAGTTGCTCGCGCAGGCAAGGGCGCTCGGACTTGCCGGGTGTCTCGTGGTGCCGCTCAGCCGGGCCGAGCGGAGGGACATTGTCACGGCGCTCCAACTGCCCGACGGCCACGTTCCGGCGCTGGTCTTCGCGGTCGGCGAAGCCGGAGCCGGCGCAGCGCAGCGCGGTCCGGCGGCCGGGGTCGTCACCATCGTCCGGGCGCAGTCGGCGATGCGCCAAAGCAGCCTGCAGGTCGAGTACCGGCTGAGCCAGGCCGGGCAGGTAAGGGCCCAGGTCTACGACATGCTCGGTCGGCCGGTCAGGCTGCTCGTGAATGAGCAGCAGTCATCCGGCTATCACACGGTAGTCTGGGACGGGACCGGCGAAGACGGCGCGCGGCAGAAGCGCGGCACGTATCTGCTCGTCATCATCTCCGGCGGAACCGTCGCGCAGCACAAAGTCAACATCGGCTAGCGGCAAGACCCGCCGCGCCGGAAGAGTGAATAGTGAAGTCAGAACAGTGAAACCCGGATCCGTCTTTCACCCTTCACCCTCTTCTGTTTACTATTCCCGGCCGTAGGCCGGGGTCGGTCGGCTGACCTGCGTCCCCTGCACGACACTGAGGACGTAGAACTTGGGCGGCGACGTGGTGAAGAGCAGCGACCACAGACCTGGGTTGTCATGGAGCACGGGCATGAGCAACATGGGAGTGGTTCGGGTCCACTGGAAGTTGTCGGCCAAGACGTACTGGCACCGCCGGAGGGATAACTTGATCTTTGCGCTGTCCGTCGTGATGGGGTAGCAGTAGGATTGCCGGCCGGAGAGGAGATAGACGAATTCGGGCTTGCGGGCCATCACCACCGCGTCTGCGGGCGTTTGCGCCTTGATCCAGTCAATAGCCTCAAAGTAGCGGCGCCAGTCCACTTCGTAGCCGGAGCAGCGATCACCCCGCAGGTATCCGAGGTTGTCGCTCACCGCCTTGCCGGCCAGCGAGGCCATGTGAACCGTATTGGCAAGCACAAGCGCCCCGATGAATGCGGGCGCGAACCGTCTCCAGCCCAGCTTCGCCCCGAGCCAATCCAACCCGTAGAACAGGAAAACGATGACCAGCGGCAGGAAGGGCAAGAGAAGCCGTTCACTCACCCAGATATTGGGCCAGCAGAGGAGCAGCGGCGCGGCGAAGACCGCACAGGACTGGAGTGCGCCGACCCGTCCGACAGGGGCCTTTGAGGCCAACTGTCCGACAGGGGTCTGCGAGGCCGGCTTTCTGAAGCTGCGGAGGAACCCGATTGCCGCCAGCAGGGACAGGATAATGCCGGAGATGATCTCGTACCAGGAGTCGTCGCGGGTAGGAAAGAGCATTCGGGGGATGACTGTTGCCGCATAGTCGCGCAGGTTCTGCCACACCCGCAGCGCCCAGTCGGAGATGCCGGCACGTCCCTGTTCAAGCGAATAGGGCTGCCTGGCCAGCAACTGTTCAAGGTAGGGCTGCGTGTGGCCGGCCCCGGTGTTGTGGAGCTGCCAGGGAAGGGTCGCGGCGGCAAAGAGCAGCACGAGCAGGACAAGCTCGCGGTATCGGCGGCGCACGAGAAAAAAGAGGAGCACGCCGAGAACTACCGCCACACCCGCCGTCCGTATGAAGCTGGCTGCGACCGCCAGCCCGCAGGCTCCCACCCGCAGGCGGACCGCCGTTGCCCTTGACCGCTGGTCCGCAAGCACGAGGCAGTACAGGGCCGCCACCGTAGCGAGGAGGAATGGCATCTCGGACAGGACCCAGTGGTTGTTCTCGACCAGTGCGGGCACTGAGGCAAACAACGCCATTATCGGCCAGGCCCTTTTCGGGAAGGTGAGCTCGCAAAGGCGATAGATGAAGAACATCGCCCCGATACCGGTGAGGACGACGAAGAGCTTCGCGGCCAGAACGTTGACGCCGCCGCAAAGTAGTGTGATGCCCGCGAGTATGACCGGGAATCCGGGTGGGTACTGGGTGTGCACGGGCGCGCCCGGCAGGTACAAGTCCCGATAGCCGTTGCCCCCGGCCAGCGACTTGCCGAGTATCAGGTAGATAGCGTTGTCGCCGAACGTCCCAAGCTTGGGGTCAAACAGCAGGATCGACAACACCACGTAGAGGCCGAGCAGTGCGGGCAGGAGGAAGCGGCCAGGGTCGGCGGTCCGACGTCGCCCGGCGAGTGAGGCTCCGGACTGCCCGCTGTCGGCTGTCCGGGCGTGACGTCCGTGCTTCGTATCGCCAGGCTTTCTGGTCCCCGAAGCTCTGCCTGAGGAGTATCCGGGTCCGGGCAGCCTGCTGGTCGGCGTTGCGGCAGTCATGGCCGGTTTCTTCGGGGGTCAGCGGCCCGCTGACGTCGGTTGGCTTACGGCCGGCGCGCCAGGTTTGACACTGAGGACGTAGAATTCGGGCGGCGGAGTGGAGAAGATCAGCGACCAGAGGCCCTGGTTTTCCTGGAGCACGGGGCTGAGCAGCATGGGAGTGGTCTCGGTCCACCGGAAGTTGTCGGCGAGGACGTACTGGGACCGCTCGATGGCGGACTTGACCTTCGCGTGGTCGGGCGTGATGGGGTAGCAGAAGGAGCGCCGGCCGGAGAGGAGATAGACGAATTCGGGCTTGCGCGCCATCACGACCGCGTCCGGAGGCGTCTGTAACTTGATCCACTCAATGGCTTCGAAGTAGCGGCGCCAGTCTTCCGGATAGCCGGAGTACCGGTCGCCGCGCAGGTAGCCGAGGTTGTCCCTGACGGCTTTGTGCGCGAGCGAGGTCATCTGGACCGTGTTGGCGAAGACGAGCACGCCGACGACCGTGGCGCCGAGCCAGCGCCACCGGAGTCTGGCCCCGAACCATTCCACACCCTGGAAAAAGAAGATGACGATCAGCGGCAGGAAAGGTAGCAGAAAACGTTCGGACGCCCAGGTGTTGGGCCAGCCGAGCAGCAGCGGTATGGCGCAGAGTGCGCAGGCCGTGAGCGGTCCAAGCTGTCCGGGCCCCCTCGCCGCCATCCGCCGGACCGCGCGCCCGAACCCGACCGCGGACACGAGCGATACGATGATGCCGCAGACGACCTCGTAGTTGCTCCCCTCGTAAGTCGGGCAGAGCAGGCGCGGCACGGCCCGGCTCGAGTAGTCTCGCAGGTTCAGCCAGATGCGCGACGCCCAGTCACCGAAACCGGCGCGGCCCAGTTCCAGAAAGTAGGGGTGCTTGGCCAGCAGCTGCTCAAGGTAGGGCTGGCCGCGCCCGGCCCGCGCGTTGAGGACCTGCCAGGGAACGACCGTGGCGGCGAACAGGAGCAGCAGGATGACGAGGTCGCGGTACTGGCGGCGTACCAGGAACAGAAGCAGCAGGCTGAGCACCACCGCCAGTCCCGCCGTCCGGATGTAGCACGCTGCCACTGCCAGTCCTCCGGCCAGAATCCGCAGCCGGGCCGCGGTCGCTTTCGGCCGTACCTCGGCCAGCACCAGGCAGTACAGGGCCGCAAAAGTAGCGAGCATGAACGGAAGCTCGGAGAGTACCCAGTGGTTGTTCACGACGAACGCGGGCATCGAGGCGAAAACGGCCATGATCGGCCAGGCTTTCTCCTGGAAGGTGAGCCGGCAGAGGCGGTAGATGAAGAACATCGCCCCCACGCCGGTGAGGAGGACGAAGAGCTTCGCGAACAGCACGGTGGTCGGGGTGGCCCCGGTCGGGCTGTGCCTACCCCCGGTGAGGAGCGTGATGCCGGCCAGCATCAGCGGGAATCCGGGCGGGTACTGGGTGTGTACCGGCGCGTCCGGCAGGTAAAGGTCCCGGTAGCCCTTGCCCGCGGCCAGCGACTTGCCGAGCGTCAGGTAGATGGCGTTATCGCCGAAGGTCGCCGGCTTGGGGTCGAACAAGAGGAGCGAGAACACCACGTAGATTCCCAGCAGCAACGGCAGGAAAAGGCGATGGTGGCCGGCGACGGCGGTCTGAGTGCGCCGCCCGGTCCCGTCAGGTCGTTTGCTGCCCAAGACTCTGTCTTAGATAGAACTGAGCTCGGGCCGCGTAGTCGGTCGCGTTGCGGCGGATGCGTTCGGTCTCGTCGGGAGTAAGCGGCCGCTTGACCACGGCCGGCACCCCGGCCACGAGCGAGCCGTCCGGCACCTCGAAGTCCTCGCGAACAACGGCGCCGGCGGCGACGATGCAGTTCCGGCCGACCTTGGAACGGTTCAGCAGTATTGCGCCCATCCCGATAATGCAGTCGTCGCCGACGGTCGCGCCGTGGATGATGGCGCGATGGCCCACCACGACCCGCTTGCCGATGACGGTGGGCGTGTTGTAGTCAACGTGGACCATCGAGAGGTCCTGCACGTTCGTCTCTTCGCCCACGGTTATCGGGGCCATGTCGCCGCGCAGGACGGTGTTGAACCAGACGCTTGCGCCGCGGCCGAGCGAAACCTGGCCGATAATCGTCGCGCTGGGAGCCACGAAGCAGGTCGGGTCGACCTGCGGAGTCCAGTCCTGAAGCTTGATGATCATCTGCCCGGAGGCCATGATGCCGCGGCCGGACGGGCAATGCGGCAGACCAGGACGTCGTTCGTCTTGTTCTTGACGTTGGCGACTACGTATGCGTCGCCGTTGACGACCAGGTCGACGCCTTCCGCATCCGAGCCGGCAGCGTACTGCCGTTCCCAGACCGACAACGCCGTGGGTTTGTACTGGAACACGAGCAGCTTGCCCGGCTCCTGCTTGCCGGCTACCGGCCTGCCGGCGTAGAGCTTGCCGCAGACGAAGACGTCTGCGTCCCTGGTGACGAAGATGCCTTTGCCGGTCGCCTGCGCCTGAGCGCCGTAGGCGGCCTTTCTTATCGCGCCGCCGGCAGCGTCATACTCGAGTATCACGCAGCGTACCGAGTCGCCGACGGCCGCGGTCGCGGTCGCGAGGATGTTCCCGAACGGGTCGAAGACAATGTCCCCGGGCTCGTCGTCGCCGCCCGAGTCGTAGCGCCTGGACCAGAGCGTGTCACCATCCGGTTTCAACATCATGAGGGTGACGTCCGCGCCGGCCGCGTTGTCGCTGCGCAGCCCGACCAGCGCGAGGTTGCCCTTCGGGTCGCAGTCAATGCGAGCGGCGACGTCGTTGTGGCTCTGGTCGTAGTTCCTGACCCAGTCGGTCCGGCCGTCGCTCCTTTCGAGTTCGGCGACCATGTAGTCGGTGTTCGTGTCGGAGCCGGCCGCGCCGCAGACTGCAATCTTGTCCCCGGGGACCGGGCAGATGCCCATACCCCAGGTTCTGTCGCCGACGCTCAGCGCCTTCTGCCAGGCGATATTGCCGTCCGGGGCGTAGCGGCAGACCAGGCAGAGCTGCTTGCCATCCACGCGTGTGCGTCCCACGGCGTATAGGTGTCCGAGGCTGTCGCACCAGAGGTCCTGGCATTCCGCCCACGCCGAGCCCTTGTAGTTCTGCGTCCAGACTTCCTGGCCGTTCTTGTCCAGCTTGGTAACATACCAGCCGGCGTGGTCCGAGCCACCCGGCTTGGTGGCGATGAAGCTGACGTAGTAATTGGAGCCATCACTGGCGATGGCGGTGGCGGTTTCATCTCCGCCGAGGTCGATCAGTTTCTGCCAGACCACGACGTTCTGACCGCAGCCCAAGAGCACGAGCGCAAGCAGGGCTGCCGTCACGACGCGCACTGCCGTCTTCATGGGATTCCTCCTGGTAAGCATGCCTGCCGGTCTATCATCACACTCTGATATTGCCAAATAACCGGAGGGATTCAAGGACATGCGCGCGCAGGAAAAGGCCGAAGCTTGAATACCGAGGCTCGATTGAAGCTAGAATGGAGGCAAATGACGAAGTCGGATCCCAGTCTTCGAGCTTCGGGTTTTGCCCTCACTCAATCGTCATTCGAACTTCGCACTTCGAGCTTTGCCCTGCCTTTGCCTTCCGGCTTCACCTGAGGTATTATCCGACTCCACATGGCCACGGACTTCCTGGGTCGATTCGATAGCCAGGTCGCGCGGGTATTCAAGTACGCGGCGCGCGCGGCGTGGAATAACCCGAAGCAGGCGCTTTTCTTCGCCCGCACCCAGGCCGCCCAGGCGCGCTCGGCCCGGCGGCGCGACAAGCAGCGCGAGCGCGGCATTCAGGTGCCGCCGCTCGTCATCGCCAGCATCACCAGCCGCTGCAACCTCCACTGCCGCGGGTGCTATGCTCGAGCCCGGCACGGCTCGCGCCGGCCCGAGCTCACCGACCAGCAGTGGGCCGACCTTTTCTCGCAGGCGCAGAAGCTGGGTGTCTCGGTCATAATGCTCGCGGGCGGCGAACCGCTCCTGAAGCCGCAAATCCTCGATGTCACGCGCCAGTTCCCGGACATCACATTCCCGCTCTTCACCAACGGGCTGCTGCAGGACGATGCGATTGTCGCCCGGTTCCGAGGCCAGCCGCAGGTCATCCCGGTGTTGAGCATTGAGGGCTGGGAACCGGAAACCGACACGCGGCGGGGCAGCGGCGTGTTTGAGTCCGTGGCTGCTGCCGCCGGGAAGCTGCGGGCCGCCGGGCTCTTCTTCGGGGTGTCGCTCACGGTCACGCGCCGGAATTTCGAGGCTGTGACGGCCGAAGGACTGGTCCAAGCGCTCATCGGGAACGGGTGCAGCCTGTTCATCTTCGTCGAGTACACGCCGGCCGAGCCAGGCACTGAAGACCTGACGCTCCTGCCCGCACAGCGGCAGCAACTGGTCGAGTTCTCCGAAGGGATGCAGGTGCGGTCGCGTCCGGTATTCATCGTGTTCCCGGGAGACGAAGAGCAGTTCGGCGGCTGCCTGGCCGCGGGGCGTGGCTTCGTCCACGTCGGGCCGGACGGCAGTCTTGAGCCTTGCCCGTTCGCGCCCTATTCGGACACGAACGTGACCGACATGCCGCTCGAACAGGCGCTCGCGTCCGGCCTGCTCAAAGCGATTCGCGACAACCACGACGAACTGAAGGAAACCCGCGGCGGCTGCGCCCTGTGGCGCAGGCGGGAGTGGGTACAGAGCCTTGCACAGACCAGAAAGTAGAGTTGCAGAGGCCGGAACATTGCCGCAAAGGCACAAAGACACGAAGTCAAGAGGAGCGGCGAAGGCGGAAGCTGGAAGGCAGAGAAGAGGAAAAGGGGAGTGGATTGGGACATGAGGGAGCGGGTGAGCGTGACGGGCTTCGGCCTGTGTCCCGAGAGTGAAGAAGTACCGGGACCGGGCTAGAGGTTTCTGCAGACCTGCCGGAGGGTCAGGACAACAAGCGACCAGTCGCTGGGAGTGAGTCGCCCCAGCTTCCGATCAACGATTTTCCGCGGCAGCGTGGCGACCGTGTGAAGACGGACGACCGACGGGACGAGTAATCCGGCCACGTGCCATTCTTCCAGCGTGACGTCCTGCGGGGTGTTCGAGAGCTGTCCGGTGACTCGCGCGACCACGATGTCGTCGCCGCCGGTGTCCAGTATCACCATCGCCGGCCGCCGTTTGGGATTGGGTGTGTCGAAGAAGGGAACCCGCAGGAGGACGATGTCGCCCGCCGCGTATTGTGCCATGGCTTAGTGTTGGTCGTACACCGCATCCGCCGCGGCGTAGCCGGCAAGGAACTGTTCGGAGGTCAGTTCGTCCCACGCGGCCAGTTCGTCCGCGTCAGGGGTTTCGGGCATCAGGACCAGCAGTCTTGCCGTCTTGTCCGCGGCCAGCAGCCGGCGCAGCCGCTCGGGCAGTTCGACCTGGCCCTCGGGTGTAACCTTGGCTGAGAATGCGTAGGCCTTCATGTATCCTCGTAATAGTATGCTGCTGATGGAGGCAGGAGTCAACCTCAGCACGGTCAGACTCTGTAGTCCCGGTCGCCGGACTCGGGCTCGGAGGGGAGGCGGGCGGCAGTGACTTGAGATTCCAGGCGCCGGATTGCGGATTGGCGCGGCGGAACCGGGAGTCCACGCACAGAAACGGCCGGCAGGGAAGCTGCCGGCCGCGTGTAGTCATGGGACTGCTACTTGATCGGTTTCCCCTGGGTGCCCGCTTGTTCCGGCTTAGAGGTCGGTGTGGCGGGCTTAGAATGCTGTAACGTTGGTTCGGGGCGTGTCCGTTCGCTGGTGCGCAGGAAGTACACCTCGCGGAGTTGCGGGCGGTTGAGGGCGTCGGCTGCGGACTTGAGTTGCTTGAACTCGGAGAGCGAGTAGTCCGGTTTCATCAGATGCACCGTGTAGTAGAAGCTCACGCCGTCCGCTGTTTTCGCCCAGCCGCCTTGCGCCGAGATACCGGCCCCAACCGTGGCGACGGTGTCCGGCAGGATATCCACTTTCACGCCGGGCGGCAGCTTGATGGTGCACGTGTACTCGTAGCCGCGCGCCGGCTTGGTCTCTACCGGGTTCGTGCGCCGTGAGTTCGACGCGATCCCGAACAGCTCTTCGGTGACCACGGCCGGGGTGGGCGCTCGCATCGAGAGTTCGCCTTTCTGGGTCACGGCGTAGCGCGGTGCCGTGAAGTGGAAGCCCGCGGTCGCCGGTTCAGTCAGGTCCTCCAGGTTCGAGAACCAGAAGGAGTCGATTCTTGCGCCGGTCTTGATGGACGAGGCGATCCCGGCCATGTCCCGCTTGCGGTCGGTCGGAGTCAGGTCGCGCCACTCGTCGCGCAGGGAGTTGTCGTAGCAGCCGCCGGTCACTGTCGTCACGGTTCCGCTGAGGTCGCCGTTCAGCTCAAGCGACATCTCGGCGGTCGTGACCGCCAGGTCGCTCGGGTTCGGGCCTGCGCCCGGGCATTTGCCAAGCTGCGTGCTGGTTGAGTCGAGGAGCAGCGCGTCATCTCCGGCGTCGTCGTCCGGGACGCTGCCGTAGATACGGTACTCGGCGAAGGGGTCGAGCAGCATCGGCTTGCCATCAACGGTGGCCAACGTGGCGAGCCCGTCAAAGGCGTCTGGCGAGGGCACGCCGACGGGCACATCAGTTTTCGTGTTCATGGCGATGGGCGTCGCCGGGATGCCCTGCGCGTCGAGCAGGCTGATGAGGAGCCGGTTCTTGTCCCGGCAGTCGCCGTATTTCCAGGTGAGAACATCGGCCGCTTTGTGGGTCTCGTAACCGGCGTCGCCGTAGCCGAGATCGACGCCGCGCACCTTCTGGGTGACGTAGAGGAAGATGGCCTTGGCCGCTTCGGCCTTTGTCTTGCCCGCGCTCAAGCTGTCCGAGAACTGTTTCACCGCCGGCGAGGCGACGCGGCCTTTGTCGAAGTCTTTGCGCAGTTTGGTCGCTACCTGCTTCCAGTCCTTGTACGACGAGTAGCTCAGCATGGGGACGAGCCGCCGGATGTCGGGCATCGCCCGCTCGTGGAATATCTGCGGGGTGTTGGTCACGGTCCAGGTGAAGCTGTAGCCGGCGGGCAGGGCTTCGACGACCGGCTTGACGCCGTTCTTGGACCATGCCTGCGAGAACTGGACCCCTTTGGGCACGACCAGCGTGAATGCGCGCTTCAGGATCGGGTTGGACGCGCCGAACATGACGGTTCCGGAAAAGCCGTCTTCTTTCGTGCTCTTCTTCGGCTTGACCCGCACGTGGTACTCGATGACCGCGCCCGGCTCCAGGGCCGGGAATGATATCACCTTGAGCATCGCGTTGGTGTAGGCCATCGCGTCGGCCACCTCGGGCGCCGACACGTCGGATATCGCTCTTGCCTCGGGCTTGACGATGGAGCCGTCGGGCCGGTGGGTGCAGGCCTCCAGCACTTCCACTGTCTGGCCGTCCTTGTTGAACTTCTGGGTGATTTCGCCAAACTCGTCTCTACCCCGGTCCTCGAATATCTTGACGACGAGATAACGGTCCAGCGTGGTCGAGTTGTTCTTGTCCACTGTTACGGTCGTGCGGGAAAGCAGGATGAGCGCGCCGGCCTCGGGATAGGCATCATGGCCCGGCGCCGCCTTGATGATACTGTCAATCTCGCTGCCGAAGGACAAAGTGATAAGGACTAAGGACAAAACGGCAAGCCATTTTGCACCTTGCATCTTGCATTCGGCACTCTGGATTCTGGTCTCTGAATTCTGGATTATCCGGGCTTGCATTGCCTACTCCTCTACCGGCTTCAGCATCACGTGCTGCCGCTCAATCTCCTCGGTCGCGGCCAGGAGACTGCGCAGGCTCTGGTATTCGGCCACCCGCACCAGCGGGTCTTTGAGCCGGAACCAGGCTTCGTTGGTAAGCTGGTTGCCTTTGACCTTGGTCTCGGACTTCGCCTCGAACTTGTCGGACGCCTGCTCCAACGAGTCGGGCACGAGCACGGTCTTGAAGCTCTTGGGCAGGGTCAGCTGGTGAACCATGTGCCAGGTATAGGTGGAGTGGAAATCGATGTCGTACTTCCGTGCCGGCATCGACGAGGCCCAGGCGAAGGCGTTCGAGGTGAACATGCCGTTGCCCGCCTTGGGCAGGGTGAAGCGGATCGTAGATTTGCGATTGCCGGTTTTCGATTTGAGAACGGTGGCGAAGTCAGGCACCGAGAAGTGGAGCTTCACGACGAGCGGCTGGTTCAGGTCGCGCGGGTCGGTCATCGCCAGCGTGTCGAGATGTGCGTCGGGCCCGAGCACGTGGAGATAGTTTTCGTAGCGCTGCTTTTGCTGCTGCGGCGGCAGATACTGGGCGAGCGAGCGCAGGCCGAATTCCTGCTCACCGATCGGGACAAGAACGGCGACGCCGGAGAGCGAACCGTCAGGCGCGAGCGTGTCGTCGATGCGCACGTCGAGCCGGTTCGAGTCCGCCGGGATGAACGGCGTGTAGCGCAGGCCGTCACCCGCTTTGGTCGCGACCAGCACCCCGCGGTTCATCTCCGAGGCTGCGTAATACTGGCGCGAATTCTCGGCCGTCGGGTCGAGGTAGTAGATGCTCCCGTCAGCCCGCTTCACCGCCACGGTCGAGTGGTTGAACTGGTCCACCGGCAGTTCGGAGTCGGTCTGGGTCTCGCCGTTGGTCAGGGTGATGTAGGCGTCGACGCCGGCGTGGCGCAGCATGCCGGTGAGCAGCGCGGCCTTGTCGCGGCACACGCCGTAGCGCTTCTGATACGTCAGGCTTATCTTCTCCGGCTGATACCCGGCCTTCTTACCCGAGTAGGATGTTTCCACGTAACGGATGCGCTGGTTCACGAAGTTGTAGAGCGCGCGGACTTTCGCATCCTCGGTCTTCGCGCCGGCAGTGAGCGAGTCTATGGCGCGGCCTAAGGCCGAATCCACATCGTACTGGGTGGAGGAGAGGTTGTAGAACCAGCGGGACCAGGTCTGCCAGTCCGGCTGGGTGCAGATGAACAGCCGCGTCATCGACTCGCCGTACGGCATCATCGGCTCGTAGACCAATTTGGGAACGTCGTGCGCCGACCACGTCAGGCGCTGGCGCTTGCCATTCACCGTGAAGTTCGTGTCCACGCTGCCGGCCTTGACCAGCCAACGCAGCTTCAAAGTGGTCGGAGCGTCGAGGGTATACGCCACGGACAGCAACGGGTCGCCCCCGCTGAAATACTCCTCGTTGTCGTACTGGCCGTCCATTACCGGGTTGAACGTGACGTCCTCGGTTATCCACTCGACCGACGAGCCGAGCGCGAGTCCGGGGAACTGGATGGACTTCACCCGCACGTTGGGCAGCACGAATTTCGACCCTTCCTCCAGCGGCATCGGCACGTCCACGATGTCGGACTTCGCGACATTCGTGACCTTGCCGTCGGGCGCTATCACCCGGGCCAGCTTTACGTCGGCCGTCGAATAGGTCAGGCAGTACCCATCCTCGGGCGTGGCGTATTCCTGCTTGCCCTGCTCGGTCAATATCTTCACCAGCCGGTGCTCGCGGGTCACGTTCCGGCCGTCGGCCTGGAGCGTGACGAGCGTGGAATCGAACACGATGACCGCGTTCGCGTCCGGGTATTTCGCAAGCGTGATGCCTTTCAGCAGCGCCACCGGCGGCGCGGCTGCGGCCGCGATGCTTGCGAGGAGCGCAAGAGCCGATACGAGCTTGTTGATTCGAGTCATGATTTTCTCCGTTTAACCTAGGGTGAATATACGGAATTTCCCGACAAGGTCAAAAGCGTGCTGCACAGCGAAGATGGGCCGCGCCGGTAGCGACCCTGATTTTCCCGCAGGGCCGGGGACGCAGGACGGGAGAGTCGAAGGCGGCAGTTCACCGCTTCCCGCCCTTCCATCTCCGGCTCCGACCCTTTTGACTTCCGGCTTCTCGCCTCTAAGTCTGCCAGTTGCCGGCTGGTTTGCGGGCCTTCCGGCTTCTTCGTGCGCCAGCCCGCCGGAACACCGGCAAATCAGACCGCTCTACTAAGCTTGACAGACACGACCTTTCCCGCTATAACGTCCGCGTGCGAGACTGCATAATGGACGAGCAAACCACCGGCCGACCGCGTCCACTGACCGGAATGGAATACGGCTGTCCCGACCGCATGGCATCCAGATGAAGCAGGCGGGAACCCGCCACGGGGGATTCAGAACATGACAGAATATCTTGACGGATTGATGAACTCCCTGCCGACGGTCAGGTCCCCGTTCGAGCTGGGCCGGGCCGCGATGAAGGCTTACAAGTGGGACAATGCCATTTTGCTCTTCAGGGTGGCGGCGAAGCAAGGGGCCGGCACCGAACTTGTGGCGCTCGCAAACCTGGTCGGGTTGTGCCACGAGCCGCCCGGCAGGTGGCAGGATGCCAAGGAGAGTCACGAGGAATCGGCCAAGCTGGCGGAGCAGTTTGCCGACCGGTCGGGGAAGGCCGCGGCCTTCACCAATCTCGGGCGGCTGTGCTACGCCAAAGGCGAGCCCGACAAGGCCCTGAAGTACCACGAAGAGGCCCTGGTCTTGGCGAGCACGCCTCCGAATCCGCAACTGCAGGCCGACAACCTTTGCTGCATCGGCCGCATTGCCCTGTCCAAGGGCGAGCCCGACAAGGCCCTGAAGAACTTCGAGCAGGCGCTGACGGCGTACCGTGCGGCGAAGTACTGGCACGGCGAAGCAGCCGCCCTCAACGACATCGGGCTGGTTTGCCGCGCCACCGGCGAGCCCGACAAGGCCCTGAAGCTGCACGAGCAAGCCCTGGCGATTTACCGCGAGATTCACTACCAGCCGGGTGTGGCCGTAACCCTCGGCAACATCGGCAATGCGTGCCAGGAGACGGGCAAGGCCGACCGTGCGCTGGAGTCCTTCGAGAAATCGTTGACGATGTCGCGCGATATCGCAAATCTGCAGATTCAGGCCGACAGCCTCAGCAATCTCGGCCGGGCTTACCTGATCCGACTCGACAACGCCAAGGCACAGGCCAACTTCGAGCAGGCGCTGAAACTGCAGCGCGGCATGGGCTACCAGACGGGCGTGGCGGCAAGCCTGAACGATTTCGGGCAGCTCTATTTGGCCCTGCGTCAACTCGACAAGGCACTGACGAATTTCGAGCAGGGGCTGGCGATTGGACGCACGCTGGCAAACCCGCAGTTGCTGGCAGCCAGTCTCACCGGCATCGGCACGGTCTCCCAGGACCGGGGCGAAAACGCCAAGGCGCTCAAGCACTTTGTACAAGCCCTGCAATTGTTCACTAACATCGGCGCCCGGTCGGGTGTGGAGCAGACTATCAAGCGGCTCAGGCCGCTGACAGCACAGATGGGCGTCGACCGATTCCTGGCCGGGTGCGTCGAGGCCGGCATGCCGAAGCCGGAAGCCGAGAAGCTGCTCAGGCAATTGTCGCCAAGGGCCCCGGAGAAGCCGGCGGCCGCACCCGAGACGCCGGCGCGGCCCGCCAGGGAGGAAGCCGAGGCCAAGGCCCGCGCCGAGGCCGAGCGGGCCAGGCAGGAGGCCGAAGCCAAGGCGCGCGCCGAAGCCGAGCGCAGGCGGAAAGAAGAAGAACAGCGAATGGCCGCGCAGCGCGCCAAGGAAGAGGCCGAGGCCAGAACGCTGAGCGATGCCGAGCGCAAGCGGCGGGAGGAAGAGGAGCGCAAGCGGAGAGAGGAAGAAGCGCGAGCTGCCGCGCAGCGCTCCAAGGAAGAAGCCGAAGCCAGAGCCCGGGCGGAAGTCGAGCGGAAGAAGAGAGAAGAAGAAGCGCGGATTGCAGCCCAGCGTGCCAGGGAAGAGGCCGAGGCCAAAGCCAAGGCCGAAGCCGAGCGCCGGCGGAAAGAGGAAGAGCGGAGACTCGCCGAGCAGCGTGCCAGGGAAGAGGCCGAGACCAGGCTCCGCGCCGAAGCCGAGCGCAAGCGGAAAGAGGATGAAGCCCGCCGGGTCGCCGAGCAGCGCGCACGCGATGAGGCCGAGGCCAGACTGCGCGCCGAGACGGAGATCAAGCGACTGGCGGAACAGGAACAGCGGCTCGCCCAGCAACGCATCAAGGAAGAAACCAAGGTCAAGACTCGCCTCGATGGTGAACGCCGGAAAGTCGAGGAAGAAGAACGCCGGCTGGTTGAGGCGGAACGCAAACTCGTGGAGCGGCGGGGGCAATTGGAGGCCGAGGCCAAGGCCTACGCCGACGCGGAACCCAAGCGTAAGGAAGAGGAGCGCAGGCTCGCGGAGAGGCGGGCTCAGCTTGAGGCCGAGGTCAAAGCCTACGTCGAAGCCGAGCGTAAGCGGAAAGAGGAAGAAGCGCGGATTGCCGCGCAGCGCGCCAAGGAAGAAGCCGAGGCCCGAGCCCGTGCCGAGGCCGAACGCAAGCGGCGAGAGGAAGAGGAACGTAGGAAGCGCGAAGAGGAACAGCGCGCGCGGGAAGAGGCCGAAGCCAGAGCACGGGTCGAGGCCGAACGCAAACGACTCGAGGAAGAGGAACGCAACCTGAAGGAGAAGCGAGCCCGGCGGCAGGCCGAGGCCAAGGCCCGCGCCGAAGAGGAACGCAAGCTCGCGGAGCAACTCGCCAAAGAGGAAGCCGACGCCAAAGCCCGCGCCGAAGAAGAGCGCAAGAAGCTCGAGGAAACGGAGCGGAGGTTCGCCGAGCGCCGCGCCAAGGAAGAGGCGGAGGCCAAGGCCCGAGCCGAGGCCGAACGCAGGCTGGCCGAACTTCGCGCCAAAGAGGAAGCCGAGGCCAAAGCCCGCGCCGAGGCCGAACGCAAGCTGAGCGAACTGCGTGCCGAAGAGGAACGCAAGATCGCCGAGCACCGTGCCCAGTTGCAGGCCCAGTCCCAGGCCCGTGCCGACAAGGAACGCAGGCGTGCCCAGTTGGAGGCGGAGGCCAAGGCCCGAGCTGAGGCCGAGCGTAAGGAAGAAGAGGAAGAGGAGCGCCGCCTCGCCGAACGGCGCGCAAAGCTGGAGGCGGAGGCCAAGGCCCGCGCTGAACGCAAGACGACGCGCGGATAAGAGCGCCCGGAGCGCAATCTCCGGTCCATAGTCGAGACATTTGTCCTGCGGCCGCTGGCCGCGGAAAACGGGCAGTGTCCACATCATAAAAGGTGGCTGAGCTTGACACGTGAGGGAGAATCGTGTCTAATCAGAAGGTCGGACACGAGCCCGGTGGTTGAGATGGCCGTGCGAGCTCGAAGCCGACGTCCGGCTGCAAGGGGAGGCCGGTCGGACGCCACATAAGCGATGAAGCCTCCAACTGGTTCTCTATGAGGAGGAAAGATGCGCAAGACTGTGATGGCTATCATGCTCTCAATGGCGATGCTGGCAACAGCAGGCCTCGCGAACACCGCGACCGGCACAGCCGGAATGCCCAATCGGAGCCCGGTCATTCGGCCGATCCCGAAGCCGATCCCGGTGGTGCAGGCGCACGCTCCGGCCCTTTCCATCGCCAACACCACACTCATCCACTGGGACAAGTTCTATGACCGGCACGGCAACCCACTGCCGGCGGGCGCGCCGGAGGACGTCAGCCCAGACTCGCTCTACTGGAAGGACCTTAACAGCTCCATCTATCTGAAGTCGTCGGCGAAGGTCGCTAGTCCTTCCCCGGCCAACCGTTCAGCCATGTCGTTCCCGGACGGTCAGTCCACGGTGTGCATGGACCCGGTCGGCAACTATGTCTACGAGGCAGATGGGGACACACTGTATCGGTTCAGCACGGTTGACGGTTCGATGACGACATACACCCTGGCAGATAGCGGTGGATCCGGATGCGCGACCGACGGCCAGTACATTTACTGTCCGAACGGCACGACCATGTACAAGTACACGATGAACGGGAACTACGTCAGCTCAACCACCACGGACTACACCTGCGATGCTTACTCGATATCCTGCTGCCGGGATACGGTCTGGTTCACCAACGACCGGTACAACGGAGTGACCCTCTACGGCTATGCCTGCTCGAAGTTCACCGGCGGCAGCATCACGCACGACGCCACCTGGAACGTCGGCACCGGCACCGACGGAGTGGGCAATGTCGCCTGGGACGGCGTCTACTACTACCTCCCCTGGATTGGCACGAGGCCCATCACGTTCAAGAGATTCTATGCGGACCGGACACTCTACTCGAGCGGCACCGTGAGCATCGACTCGCGCGGGGTGATGTGCTCGGTGCAGGGAGCGCGGTCGACGGCGCAGGATTCGCTCTACTGGAAGCTGAATTCCAGCACGACTAACCTCTACTCGTCGCCCAAGGCGCAGGAAGTAACCGCGGCCCAGGCCTCGCCGTTTGCCTGGCAGAACAGCCAGACGATATCCTGCATGACCCCGGACGGGCTGTACATGTTCGAGGTCTACGCCAACAACATGCGCCGGACCAATCTCGCTACCGGCGAGGTAATCAATTACGCCCTTGCCGACTCCAGCGGCGGCGCGTGCGGAACCGACGGCCAGTATGTCTACGTCCCGAAGGGCACGATGACACGCAAGTACAATTTGACCGGCTCGCTCATCAGCACGACCACTACTGATTACGCACCGGTGTTACTTGCCAGCACCTTCGGCTTTGGCGTAGCCAACGACACGGTGTGGCTGACACCAGTGGATACGGGCAAGACCTGGTACGGCTATGCGTGCTCGAAGTTCACTGGCGGCAGCATTACCCACGATGCGATGTGGTCCACTGTTGGCGGCGCTGTGACTGCGATGACCGTGACTTGGGACGGACAATACTACTACATGTGCTGGGGCGGCCACCCCGCTGATACGCTCCTGCGCTTCTACCGCGACCGCACGCTCTACTCGACCGGTACGGTAACCGGCGACGCTCGCAGCGTCATGTGCAAGGCGGGGAGCTACCCAGTGATGCTCTGCGAGGCCACCTCCTATCCGGATCACGTCGCGAGTTTCAGCCTGATGCTCGTGGACTCCTCCGGTGGCAAGTTCGCGGCGGCTGACACGTACCACATCGGCACCAGCGGGCATGACGCGTTCCCGGCTACTGATTGGTACAACCACGGCTACCGCGCGATAATGACTTTCACCGACCAGACCCCTACGGATCCGTCCGGTCTGGGCGACAGCATGGCACGGTTCATCCAACTGGGCGGTGGCGTTGTTGAGGCCACATTCTCGGACTGCACGAACTGGCAGATAACCGGTAACTGGCGCTTGATGTACGCCCCATTCACAGTGCAGAGCGCGTCCTTCTCTTCGGGCACCATGGGAACGGTGCACCAGCCGCTCCATCCGGTCATGCTCGGCGTGTCCGCGCTCAGTGTAGGCGACTACCGCAGCGGCAACACCGACAGCACTCTGCGCGGCCAGCATTCAGTCTGTCTCTCCGAGTATACTGACGGCAACATATGCCTTGCCGCGTGCTTCGATAGCGCGGGTCAGCGTGCGCTCTCGATCGGCATGGACCCCATGGATTACTGGATCACGCCCACCACCGGCCAGTGGTGCAGGCTGATGGTGAACGCACTTGACTGGGTTGCGGTCGGGCCCAGCGTGGGCGTGACCGCGCCGAATGGCGGCGAGACCTGGGATGTCGGCTCGGTCCACAATATCACCTGGACCCAGACCGCCAACGGCGTCAGTGATTCTATCTACTACTCGACCGACGGCGGTGCGAGCTGGACCGGCGTGACCTGGTTCGCCGCTCCGCCGAGTCCGCTCCAATACGCCTGGACCGTTCCCAACGATACCACCAAGCAGGCCCAGGTGAAGCTTGTGACCTGGAATTCGGACGGCGGCAGGGTCGAGGACGCAAGCGACGCCGACTTCACGATCGCGCCGCCGATGGCAGTCGAACAGCCTCGGAACAGCGCCTTGCCGCTGGTGTTCGCGCTGCATCAGCCCCAGCCGAACCCGGCAACGTCAGGCGCAACAGTCCGCTACGACCTGCCGCGACCGGCGCAGGTCGAGCTGAGCATCTACGATGTGTCCGGCGCGCTGGTGCGGCGGCTCGTGCGCGGAGCGCAGACCGCCGGTTACCGGAGCGCGTACTGGAACGGGACCGACAGTCGCGGCCGTGCCATCGCGCCCGGCGTGTACTACTGCCGGTTCACGGCCGGCGACTCTCATGCGACACAGAAGCTGGTCGTGCGGAGATAGCGGGCGTGTAGACAGCAGACAGTAGACAGGATACAGCACAACGGTCGGGGCGAGCTTCGGCTCGCCCCTTGGTTTGACACCGGCCGCGCGAGGCGTGCAGAGCCCGAATCACCGACTGGTCTGGCTTGACAGCATAGGGACGCGAGTGTTTAATGAGACACGCTCGCACGAGCTCGGTGGTCGAGATTGGCCACCGCTGGTCTGCAGCCGGCGTCCGGCTGCAAGAGGAGGCCGACCGGACGTCGCACAGGCGTTGTCGCCTCCAGTTCGGTTCGCCAAGGAGGAAGAATGCCCAAGACGGTGATAGCTCTGATGCTACTAGTCGTGACGCTCGCCCCGACCGGGTTGGCGGCTACGACCGGACTGACCGCGAACCCGGTTTCGGAAGCTTCAGTTCAGTCTACCACTGGCCCGACCTGCCAGGCCGCAAGGCAGGCATTGGCCTCAGCACCCGCGCGCGCAGTTGTTCACTGGGAAAGGTCCTACGACCGACACGGCAACCCGCTGCCGGGTGGGCCGCAGGAGAACGTCGGCACCGACTCGCTCTACTTCAAGAACTACTACTCGCTGACGGCCCTGTTGGGTAGCCCTAAGTCGGAGGTCCCGAATCCAACCCCGGAGAGCTGCGGGCCGGCGTTCGCATGGCAGCTCAACCAGACCTCGGTCGGGATGGACCCGTTCGGCAACTACTGCTACGAGGTGTACAGCACCACGCTGCGCCGGACCAGCACGGCTGACGGCAGCCACACGGACTATACTATCGGACACGGTTACTGGGCGTGCGGCACTGATGGCAGCTACGTCTATGCACCGGTCGGCGATACAGTCTTCAAGTACACGCTGACCGGCACGTTGGTGAGCTCGACACTGCTCGACGTTACTCCGACATGGTACGAGTTCTCGGTGGCGAACGACACCGTCTGGTGCGCCCCCGGAGACAGCATACTGCATGGCTACGCCTGCTCGAAGTTCAGCGGCGGTTCGATAACGACCGACGCGACCTGGAACGTCGGTGCCGGCACCAATACTCCGGCGCTGGTGGGGTGGGATGGCCGCTACTACTACGTATCCTGGGACGGGCAGACGTCAAATACCTTCAAGCGGTTCAACGCCGACCGGACCCTCTCGGCCAGCGGGATGATCAGCATCGACACGCGGGGCGTGATGTGCAAGCGGGGTAGCTACGGGGTGAAGGTCTGCCATGGCTCGTGGCATCCTTCCTATCTGGCGAGTCTGCGTCAGATGCTCCTCGACTCCTGCGGCGGGAAGTTCGCAGCGGTCGACACGTACGACATTAGCTTAGGAGCCCACGCCACGTTCCCGGCGACCGAGTGGTATGACGGTGGCTATCGGGCGATACTGGTGTTCACCGACGACAATCCCCAGGATTCCATCGCGCTGGGCGATTCCCTCGCGCGGTTCATACAGCTCGGCGGCGGCGTGGTTGAGGCCGTATTTGCGGACCAGCCCAAAAACGACGTCCGGGGTGAGTGGCGTTCCGTGTATGCTCCATTCAGCATCGAGAGCACGTCCTACTCTGCCGGGTCCATGGGCACGGTACATCAACCGCTACACCCGATAATGACGGGAGTCTCCGCACTGACGGTCGGCAGCTTCCGCACTGGCAACAAGCCCGGCACGCTGCGTAGCGCCAACTGCGTGAGCCTGGCGGAGTACACGGACAACAACTGTGTCGCCACCTGCTTTGACAGCGCGGGCCAGCGGGCCGTCTCCCTTGGCACAAACCCGGAGGTGTACTGGCTCTCGTCGGCTTCCGGCCAGTGGTGTCGGCTGATGGTGAACGCGCTCAACTGGACTGCGGTCGGGCCCAGCGTGGGCGTGACGGCGCCGAACGGCGGCGAGACCTGGGATGCCGGCACGGTCCACAACATCACCTGGACCCAGACCGCCAACGGCGTCAGCGACTCGATTTACTACTCGACCGATGGCGGTTCATCCTGGATTGGTGTGACTTGGTTCGCCGCACCGCCGAGCCCGCTCCAGTATGCCTGGACAGTCCCGAATACACCGAGCACACAGGCTCGGGTCAAGGTTGTGACTCGGGACGCGGACGGCGGCAGGGTCGAGGACGCAAGCGACGCCGACTTCACGATCGCGCCGCCGATGGCACTCGAACAGCCTCGGAACAGCGCCTTGCCGCTGGTGTTCGCGCTGCATCAGCCGCACCCCAACCCGCTGGCGTCGGGTGCACAAATCCGTTATGACCTGCCGCGCCCAACGCAGGTCGAGCTGAGGATCTACGACGTGTCGGGTACGCTCGTGCGGCGGCTGGCGGGCGGAGCGCAGACCGCCGGTTACCGGAGCGCGTACTGGAACGGGACCGACAGCCGCGGCCGGACGGTCGCGCCTGGTGTGTACTACTGCCGGTTCACGGCCGGCGACTTCCGCGCGACACAGAAGCTGGCCGTGCGGCGGTAAGCAGACAGCATTCAGTAGGCAGTAGACAGGATACAGGTCGGGGCGGCCTGCGGGCCGCCCCTGACCGTCATGGCGGCGTTGATAAGAAGGGAGCGGTGCACGGTCCACGGTGTACGGTTCACGGATAGCGGCCTGAGGCTTGAGCTTGTGCTTGAGCTGCGACGCAGTCGCCATGGCGGGGCTGGCTTTGCTTGACAGCTTGTCGTGCTGGGTGTTTAATGAGGCGGCTTTGCACGAGCGCAGCGGTAGGAATCGTCTGCTACCGGCTCGCAGCCGACATCCGGCCGCAACAGGAGGCCGGCCGGACGCCGCAAGAGGAGTTCCGCCTCCGGTCATCGGGGAGGATATATGCTCAGAGTGAGGATGTTCCTTGTGGCAGTGCTCGCTGCCGTCGGGTTCGCGGCAACGACCGGGTTGACCGCAAGGCCGGTTTCAAGCACGGCCATTCAGCCTAATCCGACGTCCGTGATGCACGGCGTGGTCGCGGGAGGTGAGCGTCCGGTTGTTCACTGGGACAGGTTCTACGACCGGCCCGGCGGCCCGCTGCCCGCCGGCCTGCCGAGGAACGTCAGCACGGACTCGCTCTACTGGAAGCTGTACAGCAGCACCACATACCTCTATTCATCACCCAAGGCGGATAGCGTGACCCCGGGCGACTCAACGGCGTTAGCCTGGCAGAACGAGCAGACCATACCGTGCATGACCCCGGACGGCCACTACGTCTTTGAGGTGTACGCCTTGACCATGCTGCGCACCAATCTGACTACCGGCGCGGTGGATACCTTTGCCCTCGCCGATGCAAGCGGCGGCGCGTGCGGCACCGACGGTCACTACGTTTACGTCCCGAAGGGTACCACGACGCGCAAGTACACACTTGACGGAGCCCTGGTGAGCGCTACCACGACCGACGACTCGTGCTGGGTCGCCGCCAGCACCTTCGGCTTTGGTGTGGCCAACGACACGGTGTGGCTTACCCCGTCCAGCGCGGGCACGACCTGGTACGGCTATGCCTGCGCCAAGTTCGTCGGCGGCAGTATCACCCACGACGCGACGTGGCCCACGATTGGCGGCTCGGGTGATGCGATGTCCTTGACCTTCGACGGCCAGTATTACTTCATGACCTGGGGCGGCTACGCCAAGGATACGCTCCTGTGCTTCTACAAAGACCGTACACTCCACTCGACCGGCACGGTGCACGCCGACGCCCGGAGTGTGATGTGCAAGACGGTTGGCTACGGAGTCATGATCTGCCACGGCTCGGGAAACCCCTCATACGTCGGCGGACTGGGTCAGATGCTTGAGGATTCATCCGGCGGGAGGTTCGCGGCGGTCGACACCTACTTCATCGGCACCGGTGGACACGCCACGTTTCCGGCCACGGACTGGTATGACCTCGGCTATCGGGCGATACTGACGTTCACAGACTACTCTCCCGAAGATGCGGCCACGCTGGGCGACAGCCTCGCCCGATTCATTCAACTGGGCGGCGGCGTTGTGGAGGCCACATTCGCGGATGCCTCCGGCTATCAAATCGCCGGGAATTGGCGCTCCACGTATGCGCCTTTCACCGTCCAGAGCGCCTCCCTCACTCCCGGCACGATGGGCACGATCCACCAACCGCTCCACCCGGTGATATCGGGTGTGTCGGCAATCACCATGGACAACTTCCGCACCGGCAATACACCCGGCACCCTGCGCAGCACCAGCTGCGTCGGCCTGGCTGAGTACACGGATAGCCACTGCCTCGTGGCATATTTCGACAGCGCCGGCCAGCGTGCCGCCTCCCTGGGCATGTTCCCGCTGACGTACTGGCAGGATACGGCCGCCGGTCAGTGGTGCCGGCTGATGGTGAACGCGCTCAACTGGGCTGCAGTCGGGCCCAGCGTGGGCGTAACCGCGCCGAACGGCGGCGAGAGCCTGTATGCCGGCACGGTCCACAACATTACCTGGACCCAGACCGCCAACGGAGCCAGTGATTCAATCTACTACTCGACCGATGGCGGTGCGAGCTGGACCGGCGTAGCCTGGTGCGCCACTCCGCCGACGCCGCTCCAGTACGCCTGGACCGTTCCGTTCGCGCCGACCACGCAGGCCCGGGTCAAGGTTGTGACCTGGGATGGCGACGGCGGCAGAGTCGAGGACAAGAGCGACGCCGACTTCACCATCGTGGTGCCGTCCCACGACGTCGGCGTGACCCAGATAATCCAGCCGGTAGACACGGTTGACTCGGGCATGGTCGTCGTGCCGACTGCGGTGGTGAAGAACTTCGGCGGCGTACAAGAGACTTTCCCGGTGCGATTCAGCATCGGTGGCAGCTACACGCACGACACGACGGTGACAGTCGGCTCGGGCGTGACCGACACCGTCGCCTTCCCCCAGTGGGTGGCCGGTCCGGTCGGCACGTTCGAGGTCCGCTGTTCGACCCGGCTGGGGTCGGACGTAAACAATGCCAACGACCGGGCCACGGACACGGTTGTGGTGAAGCCGTCAGGCGGCATTGAGCAGTCGAAGAACAACGCTTTGCCTCGGGCGTTCGCCCTGCACCAGCCGTACCCTAACCCGCTGGCGTCGAGTGCGCTAATTCGATACGACCTGCCGTGCCCAACGCAGGTCGAGCTCAGGATCTACGACGTGTCGGGTACGCTCGTGCGGCGGCTGGTCGGCGGAGCGCAGACGGCCGGTTACCGGAGCACGTACTGGAACGGGTGCGATGACCGTGGCCGGATGGTCGCGCCCGGCGTTTACTACTGCCGGTTTGCAGTAAGCGACTTCCGCGCGACACAGAAGCTCGTCGTGCGGAGATAGTAGGGAGTAGACAGCAGACCGTAGACAGTAGACAGGATACAGGTCGGGGCGGGCTTCGGGCCGCCCCTGACCGTCATGGCGGCGTTGATAAGAAGGGAGCGGTGTACGGTTCACGGATGAAGGCCTGAGGCTTGAGCTTGTGCTTGAGATGCGACGCGGTCGCTATGGCGGGGCTGGCTTTGCTTGACAGCGTATGGACGCGGGTGTTTAATGAGGCGGCCTTGGACGAACGCGGTGATCGGAATTGTCTGCCACCGGTTCGCAGCCGACATCCGGCCGCAACAGGAGGCCGACCGGGCGTCGCGCAAAGAATCCCGCCTCCGGCTAATCAGAGAGGGAAGATGCCCAGAGTTGTGATAGTTCTGGTATTCAGTGCCGCGATGTTGGCCACGGCCGGATTCGCCAGCAACAATAGTCTCACCGCGGCGGGCGCCAGCCCGCTTGCTCGGTCGACCCCCGCGCCAAACCCGGCGTCTGCGGCGTGGGCCGCGCTTCCCGGGAACGCGGGTCCGACGACCATTCACTGGGACAAGTTCTACGACCGGTCCGGGAAAATGCTGTCCGGCGGCCGGGGAGAGGCGGTTGGCGCCGAATCGCTCTACTGGAAAGACTACAACGACTCTGCCCACCTGAAGTCGTCGCCGAAGGTCCAGAATCCGTCTCCGACCAATCGGACGGCGATGGCGTTCCACGACCAGCAGTCCACCACGTGCATGGACCCGACCGGCGACTATGTCTATGAGGTAGGCGGCACCAGCCTGTACCGGTACAGCACGGTTGACGGTTCAATGATGACCTACACCCTTGCATACACGGGCGGGATTGGCTGCGCGACCGACGGCCAGTACATTTACCGGCCGCGCGGCGCCAGCAGCAAGACCATCGACAAGTACACGATGACCGGGACCTTCGTCGACTCGACCACAACTGACGTGAGCTGTGACGCATACTCGATATCCTGCTGCCGGGACACGGTCTGGTTCACCAACAATCGGTCCAGTCCCGTGACTCTTTACGGCTACGCCTGCTCCCGGTTTGCCGGCGACAGCATCAACTACGATGCCACGTGGGACGTCGGCTCCGGTAACTCCAGCGTCGGCCCGGTTACGTGGGACGGTTACTACTTCTATCTGACCTGGATCGGCACGACCAACGCTACGTTGAAGCGGTTCTACGCCGACCGGACGCTCTATTCGACCGGCACGGTAAGCATCGACCCGCGCGCCGTGATGTGCAGGAAGAGCGCGTCGTTCAAGGTGCTGTTCGCCGGGACCGAGGGCGACAATCCTACCCTTCAGGCCCAAATCGTGAGCGCTTCGGGCGGCCAGATAACCTCGGTCGACTACTTCGCCGCGCGCAACGGGCCCCTGCCGGCGTATGCTCTCTACCAGCAGGGCTACCGGGTGATAATAACCTTTGGCGGCAACTACCTCTGGGGCAGCGGCGACATATTCGGCGACAGCCTGGCGGCGTTCGTTGACCTGGGTGGTGGGGCGCTGAATATGACCTATACGACATGCGCCGGTGGCGACTGGTGTATCGGCGGCCGGTACAAGGACCAGTACATGCCGGTGCCGACCGTGACCTATGACAACGTCCACTGTCCTTCAATTACCATCCTTGATTCGCTACACCCGATAATGAACGGGGTCACGGCAATCGGCAACTTCACGTGCGAGCCCTACACGATGGACGTTCGCTCTCCGACATACTCCGTGCGGCTTGCGAACTGGGACGTCACCAATTCCTACATCGAGTGTGCTGCGTTCGATTCCGGCGGCAGGCGCACCGTGTTCCTCGGCTACCACCCGAACTACAACCCGGGCGGGACCGGCCAGTGGCTCACCCAGCTCGTCAACGCCCTGATTTGGATGGGCAATCCGGTTCTCGACGCGAATGTGACCGTGCCGAATGGCGGCGAGAACTGGGTGACCGGTTCGGTCCACAACATCGCGTGGAGCCAGACCAGCAATGGCATCAAGGACTCGATCTACTACTCGACCGACGCCGGCGCGAGCTGGACCGGCGTGGCCTACTATGACCCGCCGCCGGCACCACTCCAGCATGTCTGGACCGTTCCGTCCACGCTGACCTCGCAGGCGCGGGTGAAGGTAGTGACCTGGGACACCGCCGGCGTCAGAGTCGAGGACGCGAGCGACTCCGACTTCACTATCGCGGCGCTGGTCCACGATGTCAGTGTCCTGCAGGTTATCCAGCCGGTGGACACGGTGGACTCCGGTACGACCGTGGTGCCGACTGCGGCGGTGAAGAACTTCGGCCAAGTGCAGGAGACCTTCCCGCTCCGGTTCAGCATCGGCGGTTTCTACACAGCCGACACATCGGTTACAATCGACCCCGGCATGACCGACACCGTCGCCTTCCTCCAGTGGGTGGCCGGTCCGGTCGGCGCGCACGCGGTCCGTTGCTCAACACGCCTGGATTCAGACCAGAACAGTGACAACGACTATACAGCGGGCATGGTCGTTGTCGTGCCGCCGCCGCCCGGCATCGAGCAGTCCAAGAGCAGTGCATTGCCGCGAGTGTTCGCGCTGCATCAGCCCCGGCCGAACCCGTCAACGTCGGGGGCGCAAATCCGCTACGACCTGCCGCGGTCGGCGCACGTCGAGCTGAACATCTACGGCGTGTCGGGTACGCTCGTGCGGCGGCTGGTCGGCGGAGCGCAGACGGCCGGTTACCGGAGCGCCAACTGGAACGGGTGCGATGACCGTGGCCGGATGGTCGCGCCCGGCGTGTACTACTGCCGGTTCACGACCGGCGACTTCCGGGCCGGGCAGAAACTGGTCGTGGGAGATAGTAGGGAAGTAGACAGCAGACGGTAGACAGTAGACAGGATACAGGTCGGGGCGGCCTCCGGGCCGCCCCTGACCGTCATGGCGGCGTTGATAAGAAGGGAGCGGTACTCGGTCCACGGTGTACGGTTCACGGACAGCGGCTTGAGCTTGTGCTTGAGCTGCGACGCAGTCGCTATGGCGGGGCTGGCTTTGCTTGACAGCGTATGGAGGCGCGTGTTTAATGAGGCGGTCTCGCGCGAGCGCGGTGGTCGGAATTGTCTGTCACCGGCCCGCAGCCGACATCCGGCCGCAACGGGAGGCCGACCGGACGCCGCGAGATGAGTTCCGCCCCCAGTCCAGCAGGGAGGATGTATGCGCAGAATGCCCGTGTTTCTTGTCTCGGTGCTCGCCTTGACTCCGCTCGCGACCGGCCTGATCGCAAAGCCGGTTTTAAGCACAGCCATTCAGTCTGCTCCGAGGCCCGCAGGGCAGGCGGTGGTCGTAGAACCAGCGCGTACTGTTGTTCAATGGGACAGGTTCTACGACCGACATGGGAACCCGCTGCCGGAAGGGTCACAGGAAGACGTCGGCACCGACTCGCTCTACTTCAAGCAGTACAACGTGACCGATATCCTCTACGGGTGCCCCAAGTCACAGGCCCCGAATCCGACTCCGGCCGACTGCCGGCCGGCGTTTGCGTGGCAGAATAGCCAAACGGTGGCCTGTATGGACACGGCGGGCGTCTATGCCTACGAGGTCTACAACACCAACCTGCGGCGGACCAAAACGGATGACGGGACGTACACCGATTACACAATCGCCAACGGATACTGGAACTGCGCGACCGACGGTGACAACCTTTACGTCCCGGTCAGCAACGTCGTGTATAAGTACACGTTCACCGGGACCCTGGTTGATTCCACGGCCCTCGACATTACTCCGGCGTACTACGAATTCTCGGTAGCAAACGACACTGTCTGGTGCGGGACCGGTTCCGACACGATCCTCAAAGGTTACGCCTGCTCGAAGTTCACCGGCGGTTCGCTAACGCCGGACGCCACGTGGGACGTGGGCGCCGGCACCGCATCCCCGGCCCAAGTCGCCTGGGACGGCCAGTACTACTACGTTTCCTGGGCGGGGTACGCCTCCAACACCTTCAAGCGGTTCAACCCTGACCGAACCCTCTCGGCCAGCGGGACGATAAGCATCGACACGCGCGGCGTGATGTGCAGGAAGAGCGGTTACACGGTCATGATTTGCTTCGCCGACCCGTACTTCTACGATGTTGACAGTCTGGGGCAGATGCTGGCGGACTCATCCGGCGGGAAGTTCACAGCGGTTGACACATACAACATCGCCACGCATGCCACTTTCCCGGCCACGGACTGGTACAACAGCGGCTGTCGGGCGATACTGGCGTTCACAAACTACTCTCCCGCGGATTCGGCCGCGTTCGGCGACAGCCTCGCCCGGTTCATTCAACTGGGCGGCGGCGTTGTGGAAGCACCGTTCGCATCCGACCATGGATCTGAGATCACGGGAGCATGGCGCTCGACGTATGCGCCCTTCACTCTTCAGAACGACGTCCTGGCTCCCGGCACGATGGGCACCATCCACCAGCCGCTCCACCCGATAATGTCGGACGTGACGGCCCTCTATTTGAGCGACTGGCGCGCGGGCAACACTCCCGGTACGCTGCGCAGCGCTAACTGCGTGAGCCTGGCCGAATACACCGATAGTTTCTGCGTCGCCGCTTGCTTCGACAGCGCGGGCCAGCGTGCCGCCTCCCTGGGTTTCTATCCACTGGACTACTGGCGTTCAACTGCCACCGGGCAGTGGTGCCGGCTATTGGTGAACGCGCTCAACTGGACCGCGGTCGGGCCCAGCGTGGGTGTGACCGCACCGAATGGCGGCGAGAGTTGGGATGCCGGCACGATCCACAACATCACCTGGACCCAGACGGCCAATGGGGTCAGCGATTCAATCTACTACTCGACCGACGGCGGTGCGAGCTGGACCGGCGTGACCTGGTTCGCCACTCCTCCGGCCCCGCTCCAATACGCCTGGACCGTTCCGTTCACGCCGACCACGCAGGCCCGGGTCAAGGTCGTTACCTGGGATGGCGACGGCGGCAGAGTCGAGGACAAGAGCGACGCCAACTTCACCATCGTGGCGCAGGCCCACGACGTCGGACTACTGAGTATTATCCAGCCGGTAGACACGGTCGACTCGGGCACGGCCGTCGTGCCGACCGCGGTGGTGAAGAACTTCGGCGGTGTCCAGGAGACCTTCCCGGTGCGGTTCAGCATCGGCATGCTCTACACGCATGACACCACGGTGACAATCGCTTCGGGCGTGACCGACACCGTCGCCTTCACGCAGTGGATAGCCGGTCCGGTCGGAGTGTTCGTTGTTCGGTGCTCGACCCGGCTGGACGCCGACACCAGCCATGCCAACGACCGCGCCATGGACACGGTCGTGGTGAAATCGTCCTCCGGCATTGCTCAGGCCGGGAACGGTGCCCTGCCGCTCGTGTTCGCTCTGCACCAGCCGCACCCGAACCCGCTGGCCACGGGCGCTCATATCCGCTACGACTTACCGCGGCCGACACAGGTTGAGCTGCGAATCTACGGCGTGTCGGGTACGCTCGTGCGGCGGCTGGTCGGCGGAGCGCAGACGGCCGGTTACCGGAGCGCGTACTGGAATGGGTGCGATGACCGTGGCCGGATGGTCGCGCCCGGTGTGTACTACTGCCGGTTTGCAGCTAGCGACTTCCGCGCGACACAGAAGCTCGTCGTGCGGAGATAATCAGCAGCCCGTAGTTTGAGGGGCGGGACGTCGGCGTCCCGCCCCTTCTTGGTTCGCGTTGGCGTCAGGTCAGTCGGCCGGACAAACGCACGGCGTCACTCGTCTGCCGGTGTGGAGTCGGTCGGGGTTCTTACGATGTACGGTATTCCCCATGCGGCTGCGACATACGGCTTCGTGGAGTCGCCCCAGAGCGTGCCCCAACCGATGGCGTCGTGGATGCTCGGTCGCACAACCGGTTGGTTGTAAGTCTCGTCGCTCACAAGCCAGGTTCGCTCGAATGTCCATGTGCCGGTTTTCCACATCGGCCGGCGCCAGATATGCGGCACGCCGAGTCGGCCGTGATGGAGGAACACCCAGCTCGAATCACCGTCGCTCTGCACTGTGACGTCGACCGTGACGGTGTCGTGGGGCGCAAACCACGGCAACTGGGACTTGGTGAGCATGGTGTCGGTTGTGGAAAGGTCAAACGTGTCGTGGGAGATGCGGCTGACAGCGTGGATGTTCGTGATGTTCAGGTGATAGGCCGGATTCTGAGTGGCGGTTGCGAGCGGCGACAGCTTCACGATGTGCCACTTGCCGTCGTACTTCTCAAGGTAGACCTTTCGGGTTGCCACGTCGGTAAACGGCTTACGCCAGACATAGATGGGATGGGTGGTCGTGTCGAAACACGTGCGGAGTTCGCCGGTGATGGTCCAGGTAATGGTAGCCAGCGCGGTGCTGTCCGGACCACCGGAGTCGGCGGGTATTTGGACCACCACCTTGCGCTGCACGCCGCTGGCCGGGATGTAACGGCGGAACCGGACAAAGGGTGGTATGAACTGGATGGACGCGGCGGTGCCCGTCATCGAATCGGGCCGCTCGAGCGTCGTGTCATTGGCGCCGTAGTTGACGGCGTGGGGGTCGTCGGTGTAGCCGGACGCGGCAAGCAGGCTGGTTATCGTCGCGCTCTCGTCGCCATTCGACTTGGCGCAGCCGACAAGGACGACCGCCGCAAGCGCGACCGCGACTGCGTACAGAGCTGCTCTCTTCACGTATACCTCCCTGTGTTGTTATGGGCCAATCCGCCTTTTGCGGAAGGCTGAAGACATACGACGGACTTCATTTGAAGACCTTAGACACAGTATTCCCCAGTATCCCTTCGCCTGTCTCTCCCGGGCGACAAGCTCTGCGACGTCGCGCGGCTCCGGGCCCTGTCCGAAATCCTCATGAGCGACACCTTGCCTGCTCGGTCAAGCCCACCGTCCTGCCTTCCCGCGTCGCGGCTGTAAGACATGGGCCGCAAGCCGTCGGCTGTCAGCATCGGCTCGACCAGACCTACCATCTTCTCATGCCGCGCCGGATTCCCCGTCCTTTGTCTCCGGGGCCGCGCGATCGGCGGCAGCCTCGATGATGCGTTCTCTATCTCGCCTTCACAACGCGCAGGGAACCACCACGTTCATCGCCCGACCTGATGAAGTACACCGCCGGCAAAAGTCCTTCGCCGATTCGATTGCCCCGGTACGCTCCAACCATCTTTCCGGAAGCGTCGTAGACCTCGAACCGGTCGCCGTCGTGTCCGGGAATTCTGGTAGAAGAGACGAACGGGTTTGGCACGGCCACGATTCTGGTCGCGCCTCTCATCTCTCGGCTCACGGCTGGCTCAGCCACGCCCGCATGTCCGTTCGCATCCGTCTTGATGAGCCAGACATCACACCAGTCGGTCTCAGATGACGTGGTCCCTGCGACGATGTAGCCGCCGTCCGAGGTTTGCCGGACAGAGGTGCTCCAATCGTCGCCCGTCGTACCCCAGGTTCTGGTCCAGAGGGTGTCCCCGAGGCTATCCGTTTTGACGAGGTAGACATCCTCGACGCCCGCCCCGAAGGAGCTTGTGTACCCTGTGACGATGTAGCCGCGGTCCGAGGTCTGCTGGACACAGTAACCCCCATCCGAGGAACTCCCTCCATAGGTCCTGGTCCAGGCGGTATCCCCCGAAGCTCTGGTCTTGACGAGATAGACGTCATCTCTGCCTGCTCCATAGGAGTTAGTGGATCCCGCGACGACATAGCCTCCGTCCGAAGTCTGCTGGACTGAGTAGACATACTCAACGCTGCTTCCTCCATAAGTCCTGGTCCAGACGGTATCCCCCGAGGCATTCGTCTTGACAAGGTAAGCATCATCCTCACCTGCTCCGAAGGAGGACGTGGACCCCGCGACGATATAGCCTCCGTCCGAGGTCTGCTGGACGGAGTAACCGTAATCATCGCCATTCCCTCCGTATGTCCTGGTCCAGAGAGTATCTCCGAAGCTATCCGTCTTGACAAGGTAGAAGTCATATTCGCGTAGCCCGGCGGCCCAGGTGTATCCCGCGATGATGTAGCCGCGGTCCGACGTCTGCTGGACGGAGTAGCCCTCGTCGTCGCCCGTCCCGCCATAGGTTCTGGTCCAAAGGGTATCCCCGGAGGCATTTGTCTTGATCAGGTAGACATCATTGCTGTCTGCGCCAAAGGAGTTGGTGTATCCCGCGACGATGAAGCCCCCATCCGAGGTCTGCTGAACAGAGTAGCCGAAATCACCGCCCGACCCTCCGTAGGTCCTGGTCCAGAGGGTATCCCCGGTGTCTTTGGTCTTGATCAGGTACACAGCAGTATCGTGTCCACCGGATGAAGTCGTCCATCCCGTTGCGATGTAGCCCCCGTCCGATGTTTGCCGGACGGCCTCGCCGATGTTCGCTTCCGGCCCTCCGTAGGTCTTGGTCCAATTCTGCTGGGCCTGGCCGAACGACGCAAGGAGCAAGACAAGAAGGACAGCACTTACGGTTCTCATCTGAAAACCTTCCTTTCATTTGCGGACGGTTGTGAAGATGCCTTACTCGACACTCTACATGGCCACCACGCGGACTTTAGAATCTTGCCCGGAAACGCAGGCTGTGTCAATTCCTTTCCCGGGATTGTCGCTGCGGAGCGGGGATTTCCTGGCTTGGTGCAGAAAGGAGGGAAGGCACCTTGGCCGGACTGCGGGCTCTCCTGGCTCACCTCGTTCCTTCCACAACTCGGACTTCGTCACCCGAGGTCCGTACAGTCCATGCACCGGTATGTCCAAGGCGCCGTCGGCGGTCATCATCGTCTCGACCTGCCACGTTGGCCCGGATGATTGTACAACGTTGACCTCTGAGGTCCCTGTCGGACGGCGCATCGCCTGCCGGCGCTGGACTCTTTCCTTCCGGGGAACGAATAACGATGTACGATGCAACGATGAACGATACACGCCGCGCCGCGCTCTTGCCAGCAGGCCACGCGCCCGCCCACGTTCCTGTTAGTGCAACACGGGTTTGATGCGTGCTTTCGTGGTTTCAATATCGGTTCTGGGGATGCGATGGAGGGCTTGCCTTGCGCTGCGGCGTGCATACACTCACACACGATGCCGGTGGCCCATGGACTCGCACGCCTGAGCGCGACCATCGCTCTGGCGGCATCGCTCGCGCTCGCCTACTCGGACTACGAAGGCTACTCGGGAGCACCCGGGACGCTCGGGGCGTGCGCGGGCTCCTGCCACGGCACCCTCGACGGCAGCATGACTGTCACCGGATTCCCCGTGCAGTACGTGCCCGGACAAGCCTATACAATCCGGCTGGGACACGACAGTGGCCCGGCGATCTGGAACTTCAATGCCTCGGCCCGAATTGGGACCGGCTCGCAGACCGCGGGCGTGATTTCGGCCGGCCTTTACACCGAAACCTACTCAGTCCCGACCGAATCGAACGGCGTGCACATGCCGACCTACGGCTACGACACGTGCAGCTTCGTCTGGACCGCGCCGTCTCCGGGCGTCGGCGACGTCCGGCTATATGTCGCCGGACATCAGGACCACACCACCGGCCCGAACACCACGCTCGTCCTCTTATCGAACGAGGCTGCCGGGGTCAGGAGTCGGGCCGAGCCGCTACCGGTCGTGCGTTTCCGGGTGGAACCGACCGTCACGTCCGGGCCGGTCTCCTTCCATTTCAGCAGCCCGAAGCCGGGTCCGGTTGTCATCCACGTCACCGATGCAACGGGTCGCATCCTGGCCTCATTCTCGACGGACCGGTGCGCCGCGGGCGAGCAGCTCCTGGTCTGGCCTGCCCTGGACTCAAGGGGAAGGCGGCTGCCGGCAGGATCCTACCTGGTCCGCGCGAGATTCGGCGGCCAATTGCTTGTCAGAAATATCGTGCTCAAAGGTCGCTGAACGCCCTTCGCGGCAGCACCGTCGCCGCACCACAAGCGACAGCTTTAGCGGAATGCCCTCAGCGAGAAGGCGCAGCCGCGTCAATCGCGGACCTTGGGTTCTGGCTGCCTGCACTGCGACGTATCGCTCAACTGGCCGGGCGGAATTGAGTTCTGCCTTGCCGGAACCCGTTCGTTACTGCCCTGACACCACCAGTTTCTTGTGGATGCGGTCGGACTTGTCACCGTGCACATAGTCGAGCACGTACTCGTACGTGCCGGGCGCTACGTGCCGGCCATTGTCATTGGTTCCGTCCCACGGCACGATATGAACTCCGGCTGCCATGTCCTTTGTCGCCTGCACCCGACACACTCGCTCACCTGCTCGCGTGTAAACAGTCAGACTCACTTTGCCATCGTCCGGCAGGCCGATGACAAACGAGGTGCTGGTGCTGAATGGATTCGGGAAGTTGTGGACGGAGAAGCCCGGCACGAGGGTCAGGTTCAAGACGGCTGTGTCAGCTACAAGCGTGTCATTGCCCAGGTGCCCGGCTATCAGGAATGTCCTTTGAGCAAGCGAGGCCGTGTCGCCAATCAAACCAGAGGGCGCCGTCACGTCGAGCGAGAACCAGCATGACTCGCCCGGCGCTACGTAGCCAAGGTCAGGTATTCCGTCACCATCCGTATCGGTCAGGTCGTTCGCACCGGTCGCGTTGCAGAGCCGAACGTCCCAGCCCGCCGGCGCAGATGGCCGTGCCAGCTCCACGATGCCTCCGGCATCCCCCTCCCTTCTGTTCCCTCCCCCTACAAGGGGGAGGGAGAGGGTGAGGGTGTCGCCTTGAACCAGAGCATAGAACCTATACGTCTTCTCTTGTCCGGCCTTGAGCTGGTCAGACTGGTCCGGCCCAACCTGTAACGACTGCGGGAACGTCCGCACCGAGGAGATGACCTTGTCGTTGGCACGATTCATGTCATTCGCCAGCATCGTCGAGCAACTGACCGCCCATTGGCCCGGCGGCGCTATCCATTCTGAGAATGTCAGGTCCATGGTGGAGTCAGGCGAGAGCGCCTGCGTTACAGTCACCGTCTTGCTGTAGCTCGTACCGATGCGAAACTGTACGCCGAAGAGTCGCTCGGCGGTGTTTCCGAAGTTCTTGATTCTCACCTTCGGCATCACGGTGTCGCCGGCTCGCAGTATGCCGGGTGGTGCAAGAATCGCGACCGCCCCGACATCATGCCTCGGCGGGCCTTTCACCTGAATCGAGGTCCTGATGGTATCGTTGGCCGGTATTTGGTCACCCGCCAGCGATGTGAAACACGTCACTGGAAGGGAACCTACAGTACCTGCAGTCCACGCCGGAAACGTTAACGTGTCCTGCGGTACGGAGTTCAGTGTTTCCTGCACTGTCTGGGAGTAGTCCGAGCCAATCGTCATGGTCACCTGCAATACCGACCCCGAAGTCAGGCCGTAGTTGCGGACTACCACGCGCGGTGAATACGAGTTGCCGGAGTCCGCGACTGCGGGCGGGGACAGAAGCGCGGCCGGGCCAACGTCAAGCTCGCCATTGGTCTTGATGAGGTAGAATTCAGCGCCCGCATCGAAAGGCTTGGTATAGCCTGTGACCACGAAGCCGCCGTCAGAAGTCAGCTGGATGGAGTAGCCCTTTTCGTTGCTTCTTCCCCCGCCGTAAGTTCTGGTCCAGAGCGTATCGCCTTGAGCGTCAGTCTTGATGAGATAGACATCAATAGTCCTGGCAGCATAGAAGGTCTGGGTGAAGCCGGCGACGATGTAGCCGCCGTCAGCGGTCTGTCGGGCCGAGTAGCCCATTGCCTGGCCCGAGTCGGCATAGACCCTGGTCCAAAGCGTGTCGCCAAGGGCGTTGGTCTTGATGAGATAGACAGCAGCTGCGCCAAACGAACTCGTCCTCCCGCCTACGATGTAGCCACCATCCGACGTTTGCTGGACCGAGTGGCCCTGTTCGACGCTCCCCCCGCCGTAGGTTCTGGTCCAAAGCGTATCACCTTGAGCGTCAGTTTTGATGAGCCAGACATCATCAGCGCCTGCACCAAACGAATAGGTTCGCGCACAGACGACATAGCCACCGTCGGTAGTCTGCTGGACAGCGTAACCCTCGTCCGCATTCGATCCTCCATAGGTTCTGGTCCAGAGCGTATCGCCTCGAGCATTCGTTTTGATGAGATAGACATCATTATCTCCCGCACCGAACGACTGGGTGACGCCTGCGAGGACATAGCCCCCATCAGTGGTCTGTTGGACCGAGAGGCCCATTTCAGGCCATGGCCCGCCGTAGGTTCTGGTCCAGAGCGTATCGCCCTGAGCGTCGGTCTTCACGAGATAGCAGTCACCACGACCTGCACCGAAGGATTCGGTAAAGCCCGTGATGATGTAGCCGCCGTCATTGGTCTGCTCGACTGAGTAGCCTTCTTCTCTGCCTGTCCCACCGTAGGTTCTGGTCCAAAGTGTATCGCCCTGAGCGTTGGTCTTGATGAGGTAGAAATCCTCATCCCCAGCGCCGAAGGAATTAGTGGTCCCAGCTATGATATACCCGCCCTCCGAAGTCTGTTGGACCGAACTGACAAAGTCAACAATAGCCCCGCCGTAGGTTCTTGCCCAGTTCGTCTGGGCAGAGGCAATTGAAGCGAGGCAGCCAGCGGACAGCAGGACGCTGACCACCAGCAAGACGCCGGTCCTCATAGCGTGATTGTAAGATTCATGGGCGGCCATGTCAAATCGGCGGGTCGGACGGCCAACAGCTAACGGCTCACGTCCGGAGGCTTCGGCGGCAGTTACATCTGATGCAAGTAAAAGGCCAGAAACCAAGAGCCGGCAATAATAGGGACGCTACCCATTTTCGGGACGTCCCGGCGACGTGGCAGGTGATTCCTGACGCGCGGGCGCGCGAATCGCCGATAGTGGCCAACAGGTTACAGCCGACGAGAGGCAGCCATCGGCGGGCGTGAACTCACGTCCGTGCGGATGAGACGAATTCGTATCATTCATCAGGAGCGGGTCCTTGAGGTTATCTGCTTGCGGTCTCAGGCGTTAGGCTTGTAGCTCACGAATCGATTCCCCCGCCCGGGGGATAGTAGACAGGATTCAGTAGACAGTAGACAGGGAGGTTACCTCCACCGCAATTCTGGGATGAACCTCCACCGGAATTCGACGGGTTGGTCTACCGGTTGCTCTCCGGTTAGCTTCCCCGGTTAGTCTACCCGTTGCTCCACCGGTTCCTCTCCGGGTTGGTCGGAGCGTTGCGGCCCGAGTAGCTCCGCGGGTTGCTCTCCGCGTTGGTCCCGGAGTAGCTCAGGCCGTTGCTCGCCGAATTGCTCGGAGAATTGCCTCCGGAGTTCCTCTGTCCGCCGACGCATCGTGAGGCCCGAGAGTCGGGGTCGAACCATCAGGGAGCGCGCCGGACGCATTCAGAATGCAGAATTGCCAACAACTGTGAACGAGCGTGGCGGCTGAAGCCAGGTTCGCGACACACCGTCTGGGCGCGGCTTGACGCAGAGCGGAGAAATCTCTAGTCTTAGCGCCATGAATCGCCGCCAGCGGGTCCGCAGCGGGCTCTTAATCGTCTCTTTCTTTCTGTTCCCGGTGACGTTCTATTATCTGTCGCCGGCTATCTCGACTTTCGGGGCGTTTCAGGGCGTCGTTACGGGCGCGCTCTTGCTCTTCGGCCTGCAGTTCGTCTCCGCGTTCGTGCTGGGCCGGGCGTGGTGCGGCTGGGCATGCCCGAGCGGCGGCATGCAGGAGGCTTGTTTCCGCGCACGCGACCGGCGTGTTGCCGGTGGGCGCTGGAACTGGATGAAGTTCTTCATCTGGGTGCCCTGGCTCGGCAACCTCGTCTTCACCTTTGCCCGCTTCGGCTTGAAGCGCGTGGACCCGTTCTTCATGACCACGCACGGGTTCTCGCTGGGCAGCCTGCCGGGGATTGTCACTTATGTTCCCACCCTGGGCTTTCTGGTCCTGCTGCCTGCACTGGTCATCGGCCGGCGCGCGTTCTGCCACTACGAATGCTGGATGGCGCCGTTCATGATCATCGGTCGCAGTCTCGGTCGTGTCCTTCGCATTCCGACGCTGCACATGAAGGCCGACTCCGCGAAGTGCGCCGGTTGCGGGACGTGCACGCGCGTATGCCCGATGAGCCTCGAAGTCCAGCCGATGGTGGCGCGCGGCAAGATTATCTCGAGCGAGTGCATCAATTGCGGCGTTTGCGCGGACAACTGTCCGAACAAGGCAATCGCCTTCACGTTCGGGCGAGAGAAGTAACAACCGGGGCCCGGACAATTCAGAGTCCAGAGACCAGAATCCAGAATGCAGAATTGGGATGGCGAAGCCGGAGCATCTGTGTTTATCCGTGTTCATCTGTGGTCAATCCTGGTTGTGCTGCCTCGGGTTGACGACCGGAAACGGCCATCTACAATTATCCATGGCTGAGGCGCCGACGCCGAATTCTCCGGCGCAGCCGGCGCGCCATCAGCGACGTTGGTCTTACCGAAACAGAGGAGGCAGAGTGAAGAGTCTGTGTTTGCTTGCGCTGCTGGTCCCGGCGATGGTGCTCGGCACCCAGCGCGTGATGGTGGTCGAGGAGCTGACCCGGGCCGGGGGCTGACCGTACTGTCCAGGCGCGGCCCGTGGGGTCTGCGAACTCGCGTCAGCGGCGTTCGATTCGGTAGTGTGCATCGCCTATCACTCCGGTGATGCGTATGCGAATACGGCGGCGGCGGCCCGGTACTCCTACTATGGCGAAAGCGGCACGCCGTACGTTCACCTGGACGGCGACTCCGAGGTCGTCGGCGGCATTACCAACGGCACGATGTACCCGGTGTACCGGGCGTACTTCGATACGCGCAAGAGCGTACCCAGTCCGCTCGAAATCGACCTGACCTGCACTTACGATTCTGCTTCGCGGCAGGGGAACCTCGGGATAAAGCTGAAGAACACGACCGGCACAGCGGTGACCGGGCAGTTGCAGGTCGCGCTCTGCGAGAGCCACATCCACTACGTCTGGTACGGGCTCGACAGCCTGTACCACGTAGAGCGCAACATGCTTCCCGATGCCAACGGCGAGGCGGTGACAATCCCGGCCAACGACTCGATAACGAAGGCCAGGAATTTCACCATCGACGCGGCGTGGGTGGCGCGGAACTGCAACCTCGTCGTCTTCGTGCAGGACAATTCGACCAAGGCGATGTACCAGGGCGCGAGCATCGGCGTCTACCAGGTGCCGGCGCTGGACTATCGCGGGTATCAGGCCGCGTACGCCGAGCCGGGAGCGAACGTCAACCTCACGGTCGGGCTCGTGAACCGTGGCACGGGACTGGCGGACTCGGTGAGCGCGGTGCTCTCGACAACCGACCCGGATATCAACGTGACCGCGCCGAACGCGCTGTTCGGCTCGATTACGCTCGGAAAGGACGGCTATTCGCTGACGCCGTTCATCATCCATGTCGACAGCTCGCATGCGGACAACAGCCTGGTGACGATGAATCTCGCGGTCTCCGGTGCGAACGGCTACGCGGGCAGCGTGAGTTTCCCGCTGCTGGTCACGACCAACCGCGGGTTCTCGGACGACATGGAGCGTGGAACGAACGGCTGGACCCACTCGGGAACAAGTGACAACTGGCATCAAACCACACATCGGAGCCAGTCGCCGTCGTCGAGCTGGTACTGCGGTGCGGAGGGTTCGTGGCAGTACACCATCGAGAACGACGCGCGGCTGGTGACTCCGTACTTCGTGTCGGGCGATTCGGCCCGGCTTTCGTTCGACCACTGGTATGACGTCGAGCAGGACTACGATTTCTGCATGCCGGAAATCAACAACGGCTCGCAGTTCTGGGTCCCGCTGGCGAGCTACACCGGAACGAGTACGAACTGGCAACACGTGCAGATCCCGCTCGCTGCCTGGTCGGGCCAGACCGTCAGGGTCGGGTTCAGATTCCTGTCCGACGGCGGCGTGAACGGAGAGGGTTGGTACCTCGACAACCTGCTGTTCGAGCCCTACCACGCGGGCGTGACCGAACCGGCACCGGGCGAGCCGGTCCGTAGCGCGAAGCTCGAAGTCCGAAGCCCGGCCCAACGAACGGCGACGGTCAGCTATGCGATTCCGCCCGGAGCTTACGCGCGGCTTGCCGTCTACGACGTGAACGGCAGGCTGCTGTCGGTGATAGCCAACCGGCTCACCGGCTCGGGACGGGCGAATTGGAGTCTGGCCGGAGTTGAAGCCGGTGCGTACTTCATCCGTCTGACAGATGGCAAGTCGAGCAAGGTCGCCAAGGTCGTAGTGGCGAGATAGCGAGCAGAGGTTCTAGACAGTGCAGGGGCGCGATTCCGCGCCCCTGTCGCTTTATGGCCCGGCCGTGGTCAGTCCGTCGTCTCCGCAGGCAGTGCGTTGAGCGAGTCGATGTAAGCCTGAGTCAGGCCGGTCGAGTCGGTGACCATGTACACCGCCCGCTGGACAATCCACATGTTGCTTCCGCTTGAGATGTCTTTGTGCTGGACCAGGCCGACGATTTGCAGCAGGTCGGAGTTGTCGGTCACCGGGCCGATGTCGAAGGTGTCGCCGGCGTCGGGCGACGGCCGGTTCTTGTTACAGCAGAAGACGCCGAGCAGCACGGTGCTCCCGGCAGTGTCGGCGGCGACCGACTGCGGTTTCAGCAGCAGCATATGCTGGGTGTTGTTGACCCGGCGCTTGAGCAGGAGCCCGGCCGGCAGCACATCGGTCGCGGTGCCCGAAGACCGCGACGCGATGGTCATGCCCATCGTGAACGGCCCGTATGGGCTCAGGTCCGGGCTGCCGGTAATCGAGATGACGTTGATATTCGAATTGATGTTGAACTGGGTGCCGGACGGCTGGAACTCGTTCGTCAGCAGTTGGTCACAGGCAAGAAACAGCAGAGCCAGCGCAATCGCGCTGCGGAAAACAAGGTTCTTCATAGCGTCCTTTCGACGGGAGGAATGGGACGAACCGGACATATAGGACTTATAGGACATACAGGGCGGATTGTCAAGCGGAGACGCGGCCCGGGCTTCCCGGACGCAGCAGTGGCTTCAGGGCCTGAAGTCGTCGGAGAAGGTCGTGTCGGCCGAGCTTCTGGAGCGCGCGTTGCGCGTAGATGTAGTTCCCGGGTTCGTGGAGCTGGAGCAGCGCACGCTGGAGCTTCATCTCTTTCGGGTCGCGGGGAACGTACAGCGGCTGGTCGGTGAACGGGTCTTTGCCGGTGTGCCAGGCGGCAGCGGCCGCGGTCATCGGCAGCGGCGTGAACTGCTGGACCTGGCGGATGAAAAGCCGCTCGGTGCGCACGAGGTACTCGGCAAGCTCGATCGCGTCGTCAACCGTCGAGCCCGGGTGGCCGGAGATGAGATAAGGAATCAGGTACTGCTTCTTGCCGAGGCGCCGGTTCGTCTCGGCAAAGCGGCGGCGGAAGGCCAGGTAGGAGGCGTGGGATGGCTTGTGCATGGCGGCAAGCACGCGCGGTGAGACATGCTCGGGCGCGACCCGGAGCTGGCCCGACACGTAGCGGCGGCAGAGCTGTTCGAGATAGCCCAGACCCGGTTGGTCGTCGATGAGGTCGAACCGGAACCCGGTGCCGACCGATGCCTTCTTCACGCCGGGTAGAGTGCGGACGGCTTCGAGCACCGCCAGTTCCTCTTTCGGCGCGAGACGCAGGCGCGGGCAACGCTGGGGCCACGTACACTCGCGGTCCGGGCAGACACGGCCCGACGACATCTTCGCGCAGGTAGCCGCGTACATGTTGGCGGTCGGACCGCCGATGTCGGTGATGTGCCCCTTGAAGCCTTCGAGCCGCGTAATCCGCGCCGCCTCCCTCAGAATGGATTGCCGGCTCCGCCACTGGATGATGCGGCCCTGGTGCGCGGAGAGCGAGCAGAAGGTGCAGGAGCCGAGACAGCCGCGGTGTGAGGTTATCGAGAACCGGACCGTTTCCAGTGCGGGTATCTTCTCCGTGTAGTCGGGATGAGGCATGCGCGTGTAAGGCAAGTCATACACGTGGTCGAGTTCGGCCTGGGACAGTGGCGCGGGCGGCGGGTAGTGTACGACCCAGCGGTCGCCATGCGGCTGCGCGAGCGTGCGACCGGCGGGGTCATCGGCAGCGCGATGCCAGAGACGGAAGGCCTCGTTGAACTTGTCCTTGTCCGCGGCAACCGCTTCGTAGGAGGGTAACGCGACGGCGTCGGCCGGCGGCTCCTTCCGGTTGACGCAACTGCCACGGATGCCGTCGAGCAGCGAGGGGGCGAGGGGCGAAGGACGAGGGGCGGGCGGTTCGGCAGCAAGGCGCTGAGCGACCTCCACTAGGCTCCTTTCCGCCATGCCGTAGAGCAGGATGTCCGCACGCGTGTCCAGCAGCAGCGAGCGACGGACCGAGTCATCCCAGTAGTCGTAGTGGGCCAGCCGGCGCAGGCTGGCCTCGATGCCGCCGATGACCAGTGGGACGTCTTTGTAGACCTCCCGCAGCCGGTTGCAGTAGACCGTCGTCGCGCGGTTGGGCCGCAGGCCCGGTTTGCCTCCGGGTGAGAAGTCGTCGGTTCGCCGGAGCTGGAGGTTCGGGCTGTAGTTGGCAACCAGCGAATCAACGTTGCCGGCCGTGACTCCGAAGAAGAGTCGCGGCCGGCCGAGGGCAGTGAAATCTTCGGGTTCCGACCAGCGTGGCTGGGCGATCACGCCGACCCGGAATCCGGCGTCGAGCAGGACTCGCGCGACTACGGCGCAGCCGAACGATGGGTGGTCAACGTACGCGTCACCGCTGACTACGATGACGTCGCACCAGTCCCAGCCGAGTGCCGCCATCCCTCGCCGGGAGAGCGGCGGCATTACCGCCGCTAGCGCGGCGGGGTCCATTACTGCAGGTTCTGCAGCGCCGTCTTGGTGGAGTCGGCCAGCCCGGGACCTTCGGTGATTTCGGTCAGACCCAGCTGGACCAATTCCTTGTTGTCGTCGCCCGTGATGGTCTTGCCGGCCATCACATCAAGCAGCACCTGAGTTTCCTTGTCATACTCCTTGCCGGCAACGGTGTAGAAGCAGTCAGCACTGGGGACGTCGGCGCTGTCTTCGTTGCACCCGTACGTCGGCAGAATCGCGGTCGACGTTCCACCACCGGTGGCGGTGAACGTGAAAGGCTTGACCAGCATCATGTATTCGAAGGTCGTGGGGTCCGCCGGGGCGAACACGAGTCCGGCCGGCAAGGTGACGCTGACGTCACTACCACTGTTGCTGACGACCAGGTACAGGGGCGTATTCGATTCCTGTGCGTCCGGGTCTTCTTCATACCCGTTGAGAGTGTCAACGGTGACACCGGTCGGCCACGTGAACGTCTGGATATTCGTATTCACGGGCTGGAACGCACCGGGCGTCCAGGCCCGTTCCGGTATTTTCTTGCAGGCACTTCCGGCCAGAACCGCGAAGGCCGCAACCAGAACCAGCAGACTGAGCAGACGAGATGCTTGTTTCATGACTACATGATGGAGGATAAAAGGGCAGAAGTCAACCCGCGCGCTAGAGCAGGGTCAGGCGGCGGGTGAAGCACGAGCGCGGTCCCTTGAACCGTACAAAGAACGTGCCGGCGGGCATCCGCCGGCCGGACGGGAATGTCCGGTTCCAGACCCAGTACTGCGGGCCGGGCTCGAGCCGTCCATCGAACAGGCTGGTTACCAGGCGACCGGCGGCGTCATACACGGCAAGCGTATAGTGGCCCGGTTCGGTCACGGCCGCGCTGAAGTTGACCGGCCCACTTGACGGGTTTGGCCAGGAGGCAGGGCCGGGGGATTGGGAAACCGGCGCCGGGAGTCGGGACGAAGCGAGCCAGGGCGCCGCGAAACGGACGCCCCACGGCCCGGATTCCGTCTGCTGGCTGTAGAACACGCCCGGCAGCCGCATCGGTGCATGCGGCACATATACGAGCCTCGGCGCAAGCCCGGCGAGCGGGAACCGGCTGACCTTGACCGGGCTCAGCCAGCCATCGGGGGCAGAGGAGTTGGCGCAGGTCCAGTAGGCCGCGACCTCGTTCGCGCTTTGACGGCTGCCCGCTGCATAGCAGAGGCTGACGTAGTCGTTTGGTTTGGAGCGGTCGGCGGCGAGGCGGGGCTGCTGTTCTTCGGTGGTCGAGTTACCGAACGGCAGACCGAGGGTCCAGTTTGATCCTCCGTCCGTGCTTGACGAGTACTCGAGGTCGCGCACCGATGTGTCGCGGCGTCCAACGGTGTAGAAGACCCAGACCGCAGCCTTCGATTCCGGCGTGGAGTCGGCCTGCATGACGGTCGGGTCGAAGCACTGCCCGGCAAGGCTGTCGCTCACGACTCGGTAGGTTGACCAGTAACCCGGCATCCCGTAGTGGCGGTTGAAGGAATAGTGTATTTCGCCGCCATTCAGCGCGTAGCGCCAGGCGCAGTGAATCGTCGAGCCGGTCGTGTAGGAGATGCACGGGTCCCAGGCGTTCCACCAGTCGGTTCCAGGCTCCCAGGACAGGCCATAGTCAAGCGAGCGGGTAAACGCTCCGGTCCGGCCGGCGCGGTGTTCGTTCACGTAAAGGCAGTAGAGGTAGTAGTGGGCGTCGCGGTCGATGGCGACGGAGAAGTCGTCGATCGTGTCCGGGCCCACCGCGACGGGCATGAGGCCGGGCTGGCTCGAGTCGTAAGGAATCCGCGCCAGCCACAGGTCGCCGCCGTTACCGGATTGAAGCATGAACAGGTAGAAGAACGACGAGTCGCCCTGGCCGGAGACGAGCTGCAGCTGCCGCACCGATGCGTCGGCGTGCATCGCCCAACGGCCGTGCCAGGTTGAGCCGAAGTCTCCTGAATAGTATAAACCAACAGCGCTGTCCTGGTAGGCGATCGCGGCCCAGATACCGCCGGAGGTATCAGCGGTCGCGTCGAAGGCCGTGACGGAACCGCTGTCAATCAGGACTTCGGAGCCCCAGAAGCCGGCCGCGGCGACGGAACCTACCGCAAGCAGTACGAGCACACCTCGGCTCATGCTTCGCACAACGATAATTCAAGCCACGCCGTTACCAAAGTCAAGGCAAGTCTCTCCCGTTGGGCTGGCAACGGAAACCAGCCGGCTGCGGCTGGAGTGCACGTGGTGAGACACCACAGGGCCGATCGGACGTGGCACGAGGGAAACTGCTTACTTCACGCTGCCGTTGCTGAGTTTCAAATCGCCACGCCCTGGAGTGCGCACCACCGGTAGCCGGTCGAGTTTGCGCTGTTGACTTCCGGGGCACTCCGCCGAATCGAACCCGTGATGGCCCACACGGGAAGTTGTGGGTCAACAACGCAGACTGTTGCGAGGTGCCTGAAGAAGCAGGGGGATTGCCCTCAGCCCCTTGACTTGTGAACGACAGCCTCATACACTTAACTGCGTGACTAGACAACAGGTCCATGGCTAAACCGGTCATACTGGTAGTTGACGACCTTCCGTCTAGTTATGATAGTCTGGTCAAGGGTACCGGACAGTACGATGGCGGACGGTTGGCGCGTGAGTTCGACTATGTCCATCTCGACTGCTTCGCCGAAGTCCGCCAGTGGTACAACCGAAACCGGGCGCGTTTTGTCGCGCTGATCGTCCAGGACGTTGACTTCAGTCACACTACAGATGAGCGTAAGCTGGTGGACTACCCAGACATCCTCAAGCCCCTGCAGCGCACACCGGACATCAAAGCCTTGCAGGGTTTTCTGATCTATGGCTACATCCGCCAGAACAACATCGACCGCATTGCGCCGGTCATCTTCGTCTCCAGCCGGACCGGCATTGAGTCGACCAGCGAGTTCTCGGAGTTCATCATCCGGCCCGGGTACGGCCTCTGTTCGTTCGTGCCGGAGAGCGCGGTTGGAGACCAGTACTACCCGAAGCTAGCCGCCTCAATCGACACGCTCGCCATACGGCCGCTTACTGACGAACAACGCAACCACTGGACCACCGAGCATCACATGGTAGTTGGCCGGGCGCGCAAGATGGCTTTCCTTGTCTACGAGATAGAGCGTATCGGCCCGTCCGACGCCACCGTGCTGCTGCTGGGGGCGTCGGGCGTCGGCAAGGAGCTCGTAGCCAATGCCCTGCACCGCTGCAGCTACCGCCACGTCGAAGGTGACCCCGGCCGCGAGTATCCGCTCACCGTCAACATGGCGGCCCTCAGCTCAAACCTGGTCGAGGATGAACTTTTCGGGCACCAGCGGGGCGCATTTACCGGCGCGGTGGGAGAGCGGTCGGGAATCCTGGAGACGGCACAGGGCTCGACGGTTTTTCTTGACGAAATCGGCGATATCGGGCAAGAAACGCAGGTCAAACTCCTCCGGGCGATGGAGTATCACCGCATCAAGCGCGTCGGCAGCTCGCGCGAGCTCAGGATCGACATGCGCATCGTCGCCGCTACCAACCGCAGCGTGCCGGAGCTGCAGGTCCGGTTCAGACCGGACTTCTATGGCCGGCTGGTTCAGCACTGCATTCCTGTGCCATCAATCCGTGAGCGCTGGGAGAATGAGCCGGCCGACTGCGTCGAGGCGGATATCGAAGACATCGCCCACTATGTCATTCAGATCATGAACGCCAATCCTCGGCACAAGCGACAGCTGGGGATCGAACGCACCGCCGTGAAGTTCATCCGCCAGGTCGTTCAGCAGCACGTCGACGGCAGTAATGATTTGCTCGACGGCAACGTCCGTACGCTACGGAACATCATTGAGCGTGCATACGAACGCGCACAGTACGACGGTAGCGCCGAGATAGGTTTCGGCCACGTGATGCCGGCCCTCGGCATGGTCAGGCTCCTCAGCACGCAAACCCCGCGTCCCTCCGGATCCGTCCCGCGACCCCGAGACAGCAGCGCTACCTCGGGCACCGACCGGCCCTCGACATCAGACGCCGGTCCACTCCAAGCCGCCGTCGGCACGCTCGCACTGCATGAGATCGAGGGTCAGGCCATAAGGGAGGCCCTTCAAAGAACTCAGAACAACCAGACCCGCGCCGCCGAGCTGCTTGGTATCCACCGGGACACGCTGCGTCGCAAGATGGCCGAGCACGATCTCGGGGCATGAATCGCTGTCGTATTTTGCTGCAGCAAAATCACGCACAGGGCAATAGTTGTGTTGACAGCTGTGATCGTCCATCAAGATAATGCATTGAAAAGAATTGATTTAAGTCATTGACTCGCATGGGTGCGGCTTGGCATGCCAAGTGCACATAGGATGTCTGCATACTGGGATAGCGGTGGGCCCAGAGAGTCAGACCGAGCCAAGCTGAGGTTCTCTCCAAGGGCAGGAAGCGCTCATACGTCCCCTCCTCACCAGTCAACACTCTCGACGGGGACCGACTAAGAACGCGGCGCATCGTAGCCCACGATGCGCCGCGTGTCCTTTGCCGAAAGACTCCTGTTCAACGCCATTCCTGTCTCGCCGCGCGGTGGCCCTTCACACCCCAAGCGGTGGTATCTTGTGAACATCGGCCCGCTGCTGGAATGTGTGACCGGCGTCCCGAATCCTTGACCAGCCTCGAATCTCCCAATAATATGAGCGTCCCATGAGAATACTCGTCGTGAACTGGCGCGATTCCCGGAATCCTCTGGCGGGTGGTGCCGAGGTCTATTTCCAGGAGATCTTCTCACGCCTGGTCAGACGCGGCCACGACGTTACCCTGCTCAGCGAGCGGTTCGCCGGGTCGTCTGCGGAGGAGGTGAACGAGGGCATTCGTGTAATCCGCGCCGGGGGCAAGTTCACGTTCAACTTCACGGCCGGGCGGATGGTTGGACGGCTGGCCGAGTCCCTGAACGCCGACGTCGTCATCGATGACCTTAACAAGATTCCCTTCTACTCACCGTGGCACACACGGCGGCCGGTCCTGGCCATCCTGATGCACCTTTTCCGCGGCAGCATCTTTCGCGAAACCCTGCCGCCCATGGCAGCCTACGTGTGGGCGTCGGAGACCATGATTCCCCTCGCCTACAGGCAGTGCCGGTTCGCAGTCCTCTCCGAAAGTTCAAAGAAAGACACCGTGAGGGTCGGCATCGATCCGGGCCGCATAGCGGTAATCCCTCCGGGTACCGACTTCCTACGGTTCCGACCTGATAACTCGGTGCCCCGCGAACGGTTGGTGCTGCACGTCGGACGGCTCAAGCGCTACAAGGCAACGGACCACCTGCTGCTTGCCGCGAAGAAGCTGAAGGAGCGTGGCGTCAGCTTCACGACTGTCATCGTCGGCGACGGAGACGACAAGCCAAGGCTAGAAGCGCTCGCCGCGAAGCTCGGATTGGGCGAACAAGTGCGGTTCACCGGCTTCGTGCCGGAAGCGGAGAAGGTGAGCTGGTATCGTCGGGCTGCGGTGCTCGTCGAAAACTCGGTCAAGGAGGGCTGGGGGCTGATTGTGATGGAGGCAAATGCCTGTGGGACGCCGGTTGTCGCCGCGAACTCTCCAGGCCTGCGCGATTCATCCAAGGATGGCGTGAACGGCCTGATGTACGAGTACGGCGACGTGCCGTCGCTGGCCGAGAAACTGGAGAAGCTGTTGTCCGATGACGCGCTGCGTGCCCGTCTCGGTCAGCAGGGAATCGCGTGGGCGAAGCAGTGGACCTGGGACGGTGCAGCCGAGGCGATGGAGCGGGTAGCCGATAAAGCGATAAACGAGGGACGATGAACGAAGAACGAACGCCGGCGCTCGAGGTGCAGTCGGTCGTAAAGAATTTCCGCCGCGGGCGCGGACTGAAGAAGAAGATAACACGGGCAGTGGACGGTGCGACTCTGACTCTGCGCAGAGGAGAACTCTTCGGGCTGCTCGGTCCGAACGGCGCGGGCAAGACCACGCTCGTGCGCTGCATCGCGACCCTCTTGATTCCCGATGCCGGAACCGTCAAGGTGCTTGGCCACGACGCCTTCAAGGATTCGCTCTACTGCCGCCAGCGCATCGGCCTGCTGACTTCGGGTGAGCGGACCCTTTACTGGAAACTCTCGGCCCGCGACAACCTCAACTTCTTCGCCGCGCTCTACGGACTGACCGGCAAGGCCCGCGACAAGCGGATCGACTACCTGATCGAGCTCCTCGGCCTGAAAGAAGTCGAGCGCGACCGGCTCGAGCGCTACTCTTCGGGAATGAAGCAGAAGGTGAGCCTGGCCCGGGCGATACTCCACAACCCGGACCTCATCCTGCTCGACGAGCCTTCGCTCGGGCTCGACCCGCAGTTCGCCCGGTTCATCCGTGGATTCATCAAGGACGAGCTGAACCGCAAGCAGGGCAAGACCATCCTGCTCACCACACATTACATGGATGAGGCGGACGAGTTATGCCAGCGGATTGCTTTCATCAACAAGGGCAAGATAGTGGACGTGAAGACGCCGGAGCAGTACAAGCGGGACATCCCGCACACCGAGGTGCTGGAAATCCGCATCCAGGGGCAGCCCGACACGTCGCCGATCCAGGCCCTGCCCGGAGTCGAGCGTATCGCGTCCGAGTTCAAGGAGGGCGTGACCACGCTCAAGGTCGTTGCTCCGCGCGCCGAGGCGGTGTTGTCCGAGGCGATCGAGCACCTGCGCAGGGGTGGCCGGATACTGGGCATCGACATCAAGCAACCGACACTCGAGGACGTGTTCCTGTATGTCACCGGGACGTCGCTCGGCGCTGACACGGCCGAGCACAAGCCCGAACCCGAATGAGCTTCGCGGCCACGGCGTACGTCATCCGGGCCGAAATGGCCAAGACGCTGCGCATCTACTTCTCCTACCCGATCATCGTCGTGTACTGGGCAATCTTCCCGGTGCTATGGGTCTTTCCGTTCCTGTTCCAGGGCAAGGCAATGGTCGGCTCGAATTCGAGCGCCGCGTTCCAGCACCTGACCGGTTCGGGCAACTACATGGCTTTCATCCTCATCGGCGCGATGGTGTCGAACTTCGTCTTCTCCGGGCTCTGGGGCGTGGGCAACAGCCTGCGCGAAGAAACCTACTGGGGAACGATGGAGTACATCATTGCCTCGCCCACACACCCGCTGGTTGTCCTCATCGGCAAGACGCTGGCCGAGGCCTCGGTTACAACGTGCATCGTTTTCCTGCAGGCCACGATTATCAGCCTGCTGCCGTTCGGCATCTCCTTTACGCTTGCCAAGGTTCTGCCAGTGCTGTTGCTCGTCGTCCTGCTGATGGTCGGGTTCTACGGCTTCGCCATCGCCTTCGCCGGGTTCACGCTGCTTATCAAGGAAGTCCACGGTTGGGTACATACGCTCGAATGGGTCTTCTTCCTGTTCTCACCCATCCGCTACCCCGTGCAGGTGAACCCGATTACATCATTCGTCAGCGTGTTGATCCCGCTGACCTGGGCGCTCGTCGCCATCCGCGGCATCATCCTGCTGAACCAGCGCGCGGTTGGACTCTGGAAGATCTCAGGAATCCTGGTGGCGATGGACGCGGTCCTGCTCCTCGGCGGCTACTTCACATTCGTCGCGCTCGAACGCAAGACCCGCCGGGACGGAACGGTCGGAATGCACTGATGGGAGAGGATTCAAGGGGCCAAGGGGTCGAGGATTCTGGTCCGGTCACTGGAATCCTCGAATCCTCGAATCCTGGACCCCTTCGTCTGCTGCGGCACTACGCGAACGCGGTGTGGGTCGAGAACATCAAAGAGTGGAAGCTTGAGCTGACCTACCCGATCGACTTCCTCCGCGGACTGATTGACCCGGTCGTCTATCTTCTGCCCTACGTGTTCTACGGCATCGCGCTGGTCGGTGGGCGCTCTTCTGCAAACCTGCAGAAACTTGTCGGCACCACCGATATCGTCAGCTTCATTACCATCGGCTATGTCTTCATCGGTTTCATGAACATGGCGCTGTGGGCGATGGGTTTCAGCCTGCGCAAGGAGCAGATGTACGGCACGCTGGAGGCGGTCTTTGCCGCGCCGGTGCCGCGCTGGGTTTTCACCATGGGGATGTCGATGCACTCGATACTGCACCAGTTCCTGATGATTGCCGTGCAACTGCTGTTCATCCTGGCGGTCTTCAGCCTCAAGGTCAACCCGCTCGGCTTGCTGCCCGCCTTTGGGATGATCGGACTGATGCTCATCGCGCTCTACGGTATCGGGATGATAATGGCCTCGACGACGCTCATCTTCAAACAGGGCTGGCTCATCTCCGAGGCGCTTGGCAGCCTGCTGATGGTTATCACGCCCATTGCCTACCCGCTTGCGGTCCTCCCCGTCTTCATGCAGAAGGCTGCGCTCGCGGTCCCGACCACCTACGGCATCATGACCGCGCGCCACTTCCTGATGGGCGAACAGATGGGATTCTCGGTCGGCACGGCGTTCCTGCGCGTGGCCGTGCTTTGCGTGATATGGGTCGTTTGCGGGCTGGTGATCTTCGCAGCCATTGACCGCTCTACCCGCAGGAGCGGGACGCTGAGCCACTACTGATGAAGAAGGATTCGAGGGGTCAAGGGGTCAAGGATTCCACTTCGGGCACTCGAATCCTTGAATCCTCGAATCCTCGACCCCTTCCGCTGGGCATCTCCATGGGCGATCCGGCCGGAATCGGGCCGGAGATTGTACTCAAGTCGCTGTCTCATATGCCGCGCCTCCGCTGTCGTCTGTTCGGGTCACGCGAAGTGTTTGAGAAGGAACAGAAACGACTCAGGACTGACGTCGACCTCTCCTGCGTCGAGGACGTTGCCGGGCGGGTCGGGGTTTTCAAGATGGGGCGAGCTCAGCGGAACTGCGGCGCTGCGGCCCTTGCTTGTCTCGAAGTCGGAGTCAGGGAACTCAGAGAGAACCGCCTGTCCGCGCTCGTAACCGCGCCGGTTTCAAAGGAAGCCCTGCGTATTACCGGTTTCAGGTGGCCGGGCCAGACCGAGTTCCTGGCCGAGCGGCTGGGGAGCAGACGCTACACGATGCTCGCATGGACCCCGAAGTTCAAGGTCGTGTTCGTCACCATCCACGAGCCGCTGGCCCGCGCCAGCCGGCACATTACCGCTGCCGCGGTCACTGAGAAGGCAGGGTTGCTAGGCGAGTTCCTGTGCGCCACCGGTGTGAAGCGGCCCCGCATCTGCGTGATGGCGTTCAACCCGCACGCTTATGAGTTCAGCCTCGGGGAGGAAGGACGCATCGCCGCCGGCGTCGCGAGAGCCCGCGAGATGGGCATCAACGCATTCGGCCCCATTCCCGCCGATGCGTCGTTGGCCGGCCTGCTGCAGTCCGGCCATTCGTCATTGCCATTTGATGGATATGTTGCCATGTACCACGACCAGGCGATGATTCCCGCCAAGCTGCTCGGCCGAGACGAGGGCGTTAACCTCACGCTTGGGCTGGGCCGCATCCGCACGTCGCCCCTACACGGCGTTGCCTTCGACATCGCGGGCCGAGGCGCCGCCTCACCGCGGTCGATGCTCGCCGCAATCCGGCTGGCGCTACGCCTCAGCCGGAGCTAGTACCAGTCAGTTTTCTCGCGGATGAAAAAAGAAGGCGGGGACGGCTGGGGTGGAACTCAAGCGGCGGATTATTTGACTACCTCGATAGAATGTCTGCATCCTACTGAGTTAGCGGAGGTTGAGATGCTCTTTACCGCTTGACTGGCCGTCTCCCGCCTTACCAGTCACTAAGGGATTATACCGGGAACGGACTCGATGTAAAGGGGTTTCTGCCTCGCTCTGACTTGACTGAAGTCTTGTCAGAAACCAGCGTCGGCGCGGTCCTGGCCTGAGAAACGGTCCTGGTAACGGCGCCAAGCTTCCTGGCGGTTGCGCTCCATCTCCTCGACCGCGGCCTGCGACTCTTCGTCACGGCCCAGGAACAGGAGCGAGTCGGCCAGCGTTACATAGGCTGCCTGGTCGTAGGGGTCAAGCTGGGTCGCCCGGTGACACGAATCAATCGCCTCGTGGTAGTCGCCGTGTTCGAAGTAGAGCGATCCCAGCAGCCCGATCGTCTCATGGCTCTCGGGGTCCAGCTTATTCGCGGCCTCGGCCGCGGCGATTGCCTGGTCGAGCTGGCCGGACTCGCGGTGCAGGTTGGAGAGCCGCACTCGCAGGTCCGGGTCATTCGGGTTGCGGCCGACCAGCATCTCGAGCGCGGCGCGGGCCTCCTGCCGCATGTGGAAATACTCATAGAAACCGCTGGTCAGCTCCGGCTGGTCGCCGAACCGTTGCCGGATGGTCTGATAGCGGTCAAGGGCATCATCGAGCCGGCCGAGCCGGTTGAGGCAGTCCATCTGGTAGAAGTAGGCGGCGGGCTCGTCCGGCTCCTCGGCCATCGCGCGGCCGAACTCGCTCGTCGCTTCCTCAATCATCCCGTCAAGGTAATAGTCTCGGCCCAGCCGTTCGTGGGGATTCTCGATGCTCGGGTCAATCGCCTTGGCCCGCGAGTACTCCGCGAGGGCGCTCTGGTACTCACCGCTCATGGCATAGGCGACGCCCAGCGAAACCCGGGCGCGGACGTTGTTCGGGTCGAGCTCCAGCGCCCGCCGGAATGCGGCCATACCCTTCTCCTCATCGCCCGAGTATTCGTGCAGGATGCCGAGCCCGATCTGGATGTCGAGCTCATCGGGCAGTCGCCGGAGCGCCTGGTTAAACAGGTCCTCGGCGCGGGAGAAGTTCGAGAGGTAGAGATAGCGGACCGCCTCGCAGGCAATCGTGTAAGGATGTCGCGCGTCGGTCTCGAGCGCGTGCGCGCACACGTCGTCGAGCGTGTCTTCCTCGGAGAGCAGGTCGGCGCAGAGCGCAGCGAGGTAATGGGCGTGCAGATTGCTCGGTGCGATGTGCATGGCTTCGAGCAGCAGGTCCAGTGCCTCGTCCTCATCCTCGCGATAGAAGGCCGACCGCGCCTGACGCAGCAGGTGGCCGGCCGAATGGACGCGGTCGGGTTCTGGTGCCGCGTACCGGTTCGACTGCCTTTCACGGTGACGGCGGGGGGTAGGGACAGGCGTCACAACTAATTGTAGACATATTCCGAGCCGGATGCAATAACCGGCTGTTAGCCACGGATAAACACGAACTCGCATGTTACCGGGGCCTGAATCAGTGGTGGTCGCGCAGTGCGCCGCTACCGGCGATGGCCGATGACGGCACCGATGGGCTTGAGGATTCCGACGACGTAGAGCAGGACGATGAGCAGGGTGTAACCGGTGGCGGCAGCCAGGCTCAGGATAAGCTGGCGTCGGCCGAAGCGGGACGAGCTGCCCGCGACGACACCGGCAGTGCCTGATGCCATCATCAAGAGCCCGGCGACATTGGTCAGCCAGTAGCCGAGTATCATCGCCGGGACGAACAGCCGGTGCGAAGCGAGGCTGACCAGGCTCGCGAACAGGTATGCGAGCGGCAGATTGATGAACGCGTCATTCCACCACGATAACGGCGACAGCAGGTAGCCGACGAAAACCACAATGCCGGACAAAATCCTGCGAGCCATGTCATAGTCTTTGACGCTGCACGGGCAGGCCCAGTTCCGGGCCTGTCCGTCGACGCCTCCCTTTCATCACCATGTCCGATATTGAACAGCCAGGCAGACTCGGCCGTCGGGACGAAGCAACAGCCGCGGCACGCCGCTAAACGCCCATTGCCGTTGGCTGCAAAGAAAGAAGAGTGAAGGTCCTCACTCCCTAAACCCTCTCGGTGCGCCTTCCTTGTGTCTTTACGGGGAATTCCGAAGTCGGACTAAGGGCACTGGGCGGATTGCGTTGACATAACCACGGCCGCGCTATAATTACGACGGAGGCCAGATGGTTCGAAATAGAGTCCAGTCGTTCCTTGCATTGTCCGCCGGTCTGGTGCTGATGGCGTCGTTTTCCTGCAACCAGAACCGCAGACCCGACGCGCCGGCTGCGCCCGCCGGCCCCAACTACTGCATCACGGAAACCACGTACACATTCACGACCGTCGCCACCGACCCGGATGGCGACAGCGTGCAGGTGCGCTTCGACTGGGGTGATTCCTCGGTCTCGCACTGGGTGGGATGGTTCGCGAGCGGTGAGACGGTCGCAATGGCTCACGCCTGGTCGGACACCGGGTCATTTACTGTCCACGCCTGGGCGCAGGACCAGCAACTGCTGACGTCAGATTCGTCCGAAGGACTCCTGGTCGAGGTAGCAGAGCTCCATCCGCCCGACATGCCGGACCCGCCCGGTGGTCCGGACCTCGGATATCCGGATACCACCTACACGTTCACCACCGGTGCGCAGCACCCCGACGGCCTGCCGGTGGCAATCCGGTTCGCGTGGGGCGACGGCGATACCTCGGACTGGAGCGATTTCGGTCCCGCCGGCTACCCCGTCTACATGAAGCACTCCTGGTCTGTTCCGGATAGCTATGAGGTGATGGCACAGGCGAAGGATACGGACGGACTGATGTCCGCGTGGTCAGCGCCGCATACCATCGTCATTCGCGGGCCGGTCCAGCTGCAATTGGTTGGTGCACCAGCTTTGAGCGGCGACAGTTCGAGCTTCATGATTCACATCGGCAACGCTTGGGAGGCAGAAGACACTATCCGATCGCTTGAGTTCTTCCAGGCCCCGGAGTCCACGTACATGAGAATCTTCCTCATTAACGGGAGTTTCGGCACCGGCTACCCGATACCAATCGGGCTGCCCGGTACTGGCCGCGGTGATACCGTGCGGTTTGCTCCAGTGACGGTCGGGCCGAGCATGTCACAGACGGTCGAGCTGGATTTCTTGGACTTCTTCGTTGACTCGCTGGGCACAGGCCCCAAAGCCAACGTGCAAGGCAAGCAGTTTGTCCTCCGCTTCGACGACGGCTCGGAACTGACTGTGCAACCGTGACCATCGTGTGGCAGGAGATTCTCGCCAGATCTGAGGAGTAGCCCTGCCCTGCCGCAGGCATGTGCCATCCGATGGCTCAACCGCGTGACACAGGCAGCAAGCCCTGGGCTGCAAGGGACGCAGTTCGATACGGCAGCCTGCGAACTGGGAATTGGCGATTCGCGGCCTGGGGTCGCGCTTGGCCGAGAATGGTCAGTTAGCTGCCTGAGTCGGGCAGTGCGGCTCAACCGCAACAGCCCACTTAGTCGGAAACCTGGACACAGCTTTGCATAGGGAACGCGAAGCAGCCCATGCCGCCTTCTGACCTGCGCTGGTCAGCGCTCGTTCGCTCAAACAGCCACACTTCAGGGCGATGACAGGTCTCAACGCAGGGCCAGACACGTAACCTAAGGCATTTGAGTAAGATACATCGCACGCCAAGCGCGAGAGCGCGCTACTTGTCACTAGGATTTGCACTCCAGGATTCAGTCAGGGAACCACTGGGGGAGTCACTCCCGGGGTCATCCCCTGGGTGACTCAGGGATTGAATCGGCAAGTGACCTGCAGAATGACTCGTTGAGTGAGTCCAACAGTCACTCGTGGAATGACTTAGGGGCTGAGTCGGCGACTGAATCGGCACGTGAGTTGGAGAATCAGCCCCTGAGTGAACCGGAGAGTGATTCTGCGGGTAAGTCGGAGATTGACTCGCTGGGTTAGTCGGCGAGTCAGTTGCAGGATGAGTCGGCAGGTGACTCGTGGAATGAAACGCCGAATGCCGACGCAAGTGCAGGGTCTATTTCTGTCTCGCGTTCTGCGCCGAGTTCCGGCTCAAACCCCGGATGCGGCGGTGACAACAGCGGGGCTGACAGCAGTCTTTGGGCAGGATGTTGAGTAAGCCATCGAACAAGCCGTTGAATGTGCAATCTGGGGAACTCTGCGGCGAGGTTTCTGATGAGCTTTCACAAAGGCTTCTGAGCGCAGCTCTGGGCTGCGAGTCTGCAGCGACCGTTTTGCAGTCCGCCGTGGCGGTGGGCTACCTGCAACTATCGGACCGTGACTCGTGCGCTTACGACTCGGGCTTGAGCGGGCCGCCCGCGCTCCGGGTCAGGGTCTGGGCCGAATGAAGGTGCCGATGTCGGCAGGTTTGATGACGCCGCCGGAGACCACGAGCTTCAGGCCATCTTCGATGCTCATCCGGGTCTCGGTAATGTCTTGCTCGGGGATGAGCGCGAGCCAGCCCGAGGTGGGGTTGGGCGTCGTGGGAAAGAAAACGAACAGCGCCTTGCTGCCGTCGGCAAGCGTGATGCGGTCGTCGCTCGTCAGGAAGCCGACCGCAAACAGGCCGTGGCGCGGGTACTGGGCGACGACGGTCTTGCGCAGCGAGCTGCGGTCGACGAAGACTGCGTCGGTGAGCTGGCGTGCTGACCCGTAGATGCTCTTGACGACGGGTACGCGCCTCAAGACCTTGTCCAGCCAGCCGAGCGTGAGCCGGCCGATGAGACCAGTCGCGACCCAGCCTGTGAGCAGGACGATAATCAGGAAGAGGACGAACCCGGCCAGCGTCGCGCCCCAGCCGGGGACGTGCTGCGCGAGCCACGGGTGGATCCGGAAGAGCGGATAGAAGAGGCTGCCGAGCCGCACGATTATGAACCAGAAGACGAAGACTGTGACGCTCAGGGGCAGCAGCGTCGCGACGCCGGTGATGAAGTAGTGGCGCAGGTCTTTCAACCGGCGTTCCGGCTTGGTGGCTTTTGGGTCGGCCGACGACAACGGCTCACTCATGGCTTGCTGCTTGTGACGCTGTTGCCGGCAGTCGGATCAGGAATCCGCTAGGTCGCCTTGAAAACCTGGCCGTTGTGGCCGGTCCGCTGCTCGGCGGCGTCGGCAAGCAATTCTCTGCGGCAGTTAATCAGGAATTCCTGGCAGACAGGGGTCTGATAGTCAGGATAGGTCCAGGGCAGGGGCTGGAACTTGCCCGCGTGGAACATGAGCGTGAGTTCGGCGTGGATCCCGTCTCGCAGGTAGACGCGGTGCGCGAAGCCCTTGGTCGAAGCCAGCACGAGGTTGTACAGTGACAGCAGGCCGGGGTCGAGATTCACCCGGCGCTTGCGCTCCGGCCCGATGAAACGCCTTTCCAGCATTCCGGTCGTCCGTTTGAATTCGTGGAGCTGGTCGGGCTCGACCAGGCCATGGAACCCCACCCACTGCCGAATCAGGTTCGGCCCCATTTCCTTTTCGTAGTAGTCGGTGAAGTTGAACGGAATCTCAGGGCTCTTTACTGATACTGTTCCGAATCCCTCGGACAGCGCGGACTGCGCCTGCGCCAACAGGTTTCTGTCCGACGATAGCAACCCGACTACCAATTTTGTCGGGTCGGAATTCGGCTGTTCGTCTTTCAATCGTTCAAACATGGTCGTCTACCTCGCATCTTCCGGTGCCGCATCCTTGTGGCCGCCGTCCATCGCCAGCGAATCGAACTGCTCGACCGATGCCGTTGCGGCCGATGTCTCGTTCCGACCCGGCTCTCCGGTATCGGGCCCGGTCTCGCGGCGGGCGAGGAACTCGCCGATTTCTTCCATCCGCGGCAGGTCCTCGAGCCCGGCCAGACCGAAATAGCGCAGGAATTCGGGCGTGGTCCGGTAAAGAAAGGGATTGCCGGGGCGACTGGCGCGGCCGTAGGTCGCAATCAGCCTGCGCTCAAGTAGTGTAACAAGCGGGCCCGAGCAGTCAACCCCGCGCAACTGCTCAATCTCGGGCCGGGTGACCGGTTGCCGGTAGGCGATAATGGCCATGACCTCGAGCGCGGCCCGCGACAGCCGGTGGGTGTATTGGTGCTGGTAGAGACGGCGGACGTACTCGGCATATATCGGCATGGTATAGAGCTGGAAGCCCTGCGCCACCCGCTGGACCCGGAACGTCCGGCCGGTTTCTTGGTAGCTCGCGTTCAGTCCGTCAATCACAGTCCGGGCGGTTTCCGGCGATACCTCGGCCAGTTCGGCGAGCCGGTCGAGCTTCGCCGGCGCGTCGGCGGCGAAAAGCAGGGCCTCGATGACCTCGGCCGAAGGAAGGGGCGAGGGACTGGGGACGAGGGGCGCGGGGGCAGGAATCTCAGATTCTGGATTTGAGATTGTAGATTGGTCGGAAGCGGGAGCCGGGGAAAGTACTTCCGAAGGACGATTGTTGAGTGCCGATTCTGCGGAGTCGAGAGTCGGGAATGAGAACTCGGCAGTAGGCGATTCGGGCACCGCCGGTGTCGGCTCGGCAAGAGCAGTGGCGTCGCTTGTATCCCCGGCGGCCGTATTTTCCTCTTCGTGTCCTGGTGTCTTGGTGGTTGAATCCGAGTCCCCGACGGTTGCCGGCTCGTCGGTCAGTTCGTCGTTTGGCATTTGGCGTTCTGCGTTTTCGGTCATCTCTTCAGCCTGAATCGCGCCAGCAGCGCGGCCGCGGCAAGGCGCAGGTCTTTCCGGTCCATGAAGCAGGACAGCCGTGTCTCCGACGTCGAGAAGGCGTCGAGGTGGACGCCAACCCGGTGCAGGGTTTCGAGCGTCCCGGAGAGGATGTCAGGGTCGGAACCGACACCCGGCCCGACTACGGAGACCGAGCAAAGGCTGTCCTTGATGTCGAGCCGGTCGGCCCGGACCTGCTTCGCGAGCTTCGCCAGTATCGTCTTCGCCGTGCTCAAATGCTCCTCGGGCACGATGAACGACAGGTCGAACCGGTCGCCGTGCACCACGCCGTGGTTGAAGAACACAATCGGCACCCGGGCCGCGGCAAGCTGGGTTACGACCTGATGCAGGCATTTCTTCTTCTTCGGCACATCGACGAGCGAAAGCCGCACCAGCTTGTGGTTGTGCGTCATCGCCCGGACGAAAGCCTTCTCCATCTTTTCCAGTTTGGCCACTGTCGTACCTCGCTTATCGTTGAACGAAGACCGGATGGATAGCCGCACCCGGTACTTGGCCGCGAGCGCGCATGCCCGCGGGTGAATTACTTCCGAGCCGGAACCGGCGAGCTCGGCCAGCTCCTCGAAGCTGAGCTCGGGCACGAGCCGCACGCCCGGGAATTCGGACGGGTTCTCGGTGAAGATGCCGTCCACATCCTTGTAGAGTTCGCATCTTTCGGCCCCCAGCGCGGCCGCGAGCGCGACCGCGGTGACGTCGGAGCCGCCGCGGCCGAGGGTCGTTATCTCGCGCTCCGGGCTGACGCCCTGGAAGCCGGCGACAATCGGGATCTTCTTCCCGCGCAGGGCGCGGAGGAGACGGTCGCCGCGAATCTCTTCGATGCGCGCGTCGGAATGGAACCGGTCGGTGATGATACCGACCTGAGAGCCGGTGAAGGACACGGCCTCGAGCCCTTCGTTGAGAATCGCAAGCGATACCAGCGCCATCGCTTCCCGCTCGCCGGCGGTCAGGAGCATGTCGAGTTCGCGTCGCTGCGGGCTCGGCGTGATTTCGTGAGCCAGCCGTGTGAGCGCGTCGGTGGTGTGACCCATCGCCGAGACCACGACGACGACCCGGTCGCCGGCGGCGCGGGTTGCGACGACCCGCCGCGCGACCCGGCGGATTCGCTCGATGTCCGCGACCGAGCTGCCGCCGTACTTCTGGACGACTAAGGACATTGGCGATTTCCGATTGGCGATTGCCGAATGCCCCGACGCGGCCCGATCGCCTGAATCGACACTCGACAATCGTCAGTCGTCATTCGTTGTTGAGCCATTTGCCGATTCGGTGACCGGCTTCCTTCAATTGCTTCTCGGGGGCGATAAGCGCAAACCGGACGAACCCTTCGCCGTACTGGCCAAAGCCGGTACCCGGGGCGCACATCACACGGCAGTTGGAAAGCATCTGGCGCGTGAAGATGAGCGACGCCGACTCGCCGGCAGGTGCGGTGTCGTGACCGGGAGGGACGCGGGCCCAGATGTAGAACGTGGCTTCGGGAACATTCACGTCCCAGCCGTGTCTGACCAATTCGCCGCAGAAGGCGTCCCGGCGCCGTTTGTACATCGCGCGGTTGGCCGCGGCGAACTTGGCACCGGACTGCAGGGCGCACACTGCCGCGTCCTGAATCGCCCCAAACGGGCCGGAATCGGTGTTCTGCTTTATCTTGAGCAGGGATTTTATCAGCCGCGAGTTGCCGACCGCCATGCCGATGCGCCACCCGGCCATATTGAAGGTCTTGGACAGGGAGTGGAACTCGACGCAGCGGTCCCTGGCGCCGGGCACTTCGAGGATGCTCGGCGGCCGACTCCTGCCGAAGTAGAGCTCCGAGTAGACGTTGTCGTTGACGACGAAGAAGCCATGGCGCTGGGCCAGGGCCACGACCTCGCGGTAGAATTCAATCGTAGCTACCGCCGCAGTCGGATTGCTGGGGAAGTTCAGGCAGAGAAGCTTGATGCGCGGCGCGATGCGCGACAGCCAGTCGAGGTCGACGAGGAAGTGGTTCTTCTCTTCGAGCGGCACCGGAATCGGAGTAGCGCCGGCCAGTCGCGACTGGTTCAGATACACCGGGTATCCGGGGTCGGAAATCGCGACCGTGTCGCCGGGGCCACACGTGCCCCAAATCAGGTGAGCGACGCCTTCCTTCGACCCGAGCAGCATCGAGACCTCGGTTTCCGGGTCGAGCTCGACGTGGAACCGGCGGCGATACCATGACGCCACGGCCGCACGCGCGGCGAGCTTGCCCAGATAGCTCGGATAGCGGTGGTTCTCTGTATTCTTCAGTGCCCGGGTGAGCGCGGCGGAAATGGGCCTGGGAGCCGGCTGGTCAGGACTGCCCTCACCTAGGTCAATCAGGTCGTGGCCGGCCCGGGACTTGAGGTCGTCGAGTTCCTGGAAAAGATACGGCGGAATCAGACCTAATCTGGCCGCAGACGGCTCGCGCATTGGGTATCATTATCCACCAAAACCACGGATTGTCAAGCGCTTGCCGAATCATATCCCTATGATTTAGTCCTGAGATGTCAAGCGGTCGGGGAAGGAGGATTCCAGGATTCTGGGATTCAAGGAGTTCAGTGGCGGATGCCGGAGCCCGTGCTCGAACCCTTGCCTGTTGACAGCGTCCTGCCCGAAGATAAAATCTATCCGGAGGCGGTTATGACCAAACTTCTAGTCTGCCTGCTCTTTGCGGCGGCAGTGGCTGCCGCCAATCCCTACATCGAGACTGGCCTCAGTGAGGTCAGCGTTAATCCGGCTCATCAGTTCGTCGAACTTAACTGCAAGCCTGAGCCCATGCCGATTGACCTGAGCGGCTGGCGTATTCTCACATCCCTCTCGGCCTGCACCCTGACGTGCCAACTTCCGCAAGATTCATATTTGGTCGTTGACTCCGAGGCGTTGGCCATCGGACACATCGGACACGGCAAGCTGCGATTGAACCCGCTTGGAGACAGCGTTGTTGTGTATGACACAACTGGAAATGATGTTGATGATGTCCGCTTCCCCAGCTATCCTACCCGCGACGGAAACGCTCCGTTGCCACCGCCAACCGGCAGCATCGCGTTTTGGAACGACGGCGACAGCGGCAGCCAGGGGATGAACTGGTACATCGATTCGACGCCGACCCCCGGCGAGGCCAATGACAACTATAGCACGATTGCAGGCACCTTGACCGGGATCGGTGGCATTACTCTCGACAATGCAGGAGTCGAGGCAAGCGGTCGATACGGTCACGACGTTGCTTGCGGCCTGTATCATAAGACCAACTTCAGCATTGAAGGCCTTGGCGCTGGGACTTATCGCGTGAGTGCAGACGGCTCATACAACGGCCAAGAATATCGCGGAGTCTACCCGGAATCGGTCACCGTGGGCTACTCCCAAGTTGTCAGCGGGATTGACCTTGTGATTCCGCTGGCTGGTGTGGCCGAGACGCCGTCTGCGCAGTTACACCCGTTGATGCGAGTCTCGGGCCGGGCTCTGCTGGTGACCGGCGACGGCACGGCGCCTGTGAGCGTGCAACTCTACAACCAAATCGGCTCCCGCGTCAGCGTCTTCGACCTCGGTCCTCTCAAGGGCGAGAAGAGAATCGAGCTTCCGGTGACGCTCGCGCCCGGAGTTTACTTCGCCAGGTGCCGGTCCGGAGGTCGGACGGCCAAGACGAAGCTCGTTCTGTACTAGCGCGAAGCGAGAACGCTACCGATAGGGGCGGCGGCAAGCCACCAGTCGTTCTCCGCACTTGATCGCTGGACCACTTTCCTATTTCCACTTGACCGTCACGTCCTTGTCCGGGTAGAACTGCTTCCTGGTGAAGAAGTACGATACGGTTCCGCCGGACATTACCGTGCTGTCCGCCTTGTAGGTGAGCGTGACACCTGTGAGATTCTCGGGCACTGTAATGTGGAACCGCGCCCGGTCAATCGGTCGCTTCCATTTGCGGGTCGTGGTGACGATGTAGGTGGCCGAGTTCGCCTTCAGGGGCTGTTGGTAGTAAGCGAAGAACGAGTCCTCGACGCCCGGCTGAAACCGCATCTTGAATGAAACGCCCGAATCCTGCCGTTGGAACCCGTGCTGCCTGATTTCGACTGAGTCTGGGTAGAGATGCGTCGGGTCGAGCGGGAACGGGTAGAATACTGATGCCACAAGCGGGTCCTTGGACGAGCTCGTGAAGTGATACATGCCGCGCACCTCGAGCGTGCCCGGCCGCACATCCATCGCTATTTCCTCCCGCGCAAAGTGCACGGGCGACACCGGCTCCGCCTTCCGGCAGGCTGCCAGAACGAGGAATCCGCCAACGCATGCGAGCACGTGCCACTTCCGCATGCAGGAATATGCCTCGCTCACACGCGCTTGTCAAATGGCGTCGGACCGATGCCCGGTTGACCGGTGGTCTTGATTTCAAGGGCTTTTTGGCTAGATTAAGGCCGTGATTCCCGAAGAACAGCAAGTTCCGGCGCCCGACAACCGCCGGCAGCCACGCCGTCACCGGCCTCGTGGCCGCGGCCCACGCGGCCACATCGCCCCGCCCAAGAACCCGGAGAACGTCAGCTTCCTCTGCGACGTGATGCTCGGCAAGCTGGCGCGAGAGCTGCGCCTGCTGGGCTACGACGCCGCGTACGACCGTACCCTGGGCGGCATGCCCGCCTACCGAATTGCGCGGCAGAGCGGCCGGATACTGCTTACCCGCACAAGCAAGCTCAAGGGATTGCCGGGGACGATATATATACCGGGCCAGCTCGCGCCGGAACAGGTGGCGCAGGTCAAGGCCGAGATGGAAGCGGGCCTGAAGCCTGCGGTCCCGGTCGAGGTCGAGGAGACGCCGGTGCCTGTCGCAAAGCCGCCGGTTCCTCGGCCGCAACCGCAAAGCGCGCCCGCGTCGCCGCCGGCCGAGAAGATAGCTGCCTACGGCCGGTGTCTGCAGTGCAACGTCCCGCTGGAGAAGCTGACCCGCGAGCAGGCGCGGCCGTCGGTGCCGTTCTTCATTTACCAGATTCATCACGATTTCCGTGGTTGCCCGAAGTGCCGCAAGATCTACTGGCCGGGTAACCATGTCGAACAGATGGCGCAGCGGGCCGGGCCGCCCCCGCGAGCGCGCCGGCCGTTCCGAGGCGGTCCCCGCAGACAGCAGAATACTGGAGAAACAAAGTAGCGGTTCCGGCCGGGAAAAGAGGCCGGGCCCGCTTCTCACGGAGGTAATCGGATGGCGGTTGTACTAGACGGCAAGAACCTGAAAATCGAGGACATCGTCCGCGTGGCGCGACGGCGTGAAAAGGTTGAGCTGGCCCCGGCGGCTAAGGCGAGAATCAACAACTGCCGCGCTTTTATCGAGGAGAAGGTCAAGGAGCGGGCGGTGATGTACGGCATAACGACCGGCATCGGCGAGCTGTCCGAGACCATCCTGACCCCGGAACAGACCGAGCAGTTCCAGCGCTACATCGTTTACTCGCATTCGGCCGGGTGCGGCGTGCCGCTGCCCGAGGAGACGGTGCGGGCAGCCATCTGCTCGCGCATCAACGTTCTCTCCAACGGCCATTCCGGTATCCGGCTGAAGGTCGTGGAGTGCATGGTCGACATGCTCAACAAGGGTGTGACGCCGGTCGTCTACGACAAAGGCTCGGTCGGTGCATGCGGCGACCTCTCGCCGATGAGCCAGATGGCGCTCGTGCTGCTCGGTGAGGGCGAGGCGTTCTACCAGGGCAAGCGGATGAGCGGGGCCGAGGCGATGAAGGCGGCAGGCGTGACGCCGATCCAGTTCGAGGCGCGCGACGGCCTCGCCTGCATCAACGGCTCCAACATGACCGCGGGCTGGGGCGCGCTGCACCTGAACGACGCGGACCACTACTACAAGGTCTCGGAAATCGCTGCCGCGCTGACGTTGGAAGTCGTCAATGCCAACATGGTGGCCTTCGACGAGCGGATTCACAAGGTGCGCGGCTATCCCGGGGCAGTGACGTGCGCCGAGAATATCCGGCGGCTGACGGCCGATTCCGAGATGCTCAAGCAGCCGGGCAAGAAGGTCCAGGACGCCTACAGTCTGCGCTCCACCCCGCAGGTCGTGGGCGGGGCCAAGGACGCGCTCAAATGGGCGCGCTACATGTTCGAGACCGAATTGAACGGCGTCGGCGACAACCCGCTGTTCTTCCCGGACGAGAAGGCCTACCTGACCGGCGCCAACTTCCAGGGCACCCCGCTCGGGCTCGCGCTCGACCTGGCCGGCGAGTGCGTAACGATGATCGCGGTGCTGTCCGAACGCCGGACCAACCGGCTGCTGAACCGCAACCTGTCCTGCGGCCTGCCCGCTTTCCTGACCTTGGGCGCGGGGATGTTCTCCGGCCTGATGCTCACCCAGTACACGCAGGGCATGCTCGTCTGCGAAGACCGCATCCTATCGTCGCCGGCGTCAGTCGGCTCGATACCGGCCGCGGCCGACCAGGAAGACTTTGTGTCGATGGCGTTCACCGCCGCCCTGAAGACCAGACAGATTCTCGACAACGCCTGGTACGTCGTCGCCATCGAACTGATGGCGGGCGCGCAGGCGGTCGAGTTCCGCAAGCCGCTCAAGCCGGGCAAGGGGACGCAGATCGCCTACGACGTCGTGCGCGAGTACGTGCAGCCGATGGTCGAAGACCGGCCGGTCCAGGAAGACATCAACAACCTGACTGCCGCGGTGAAGTCGGGCGAACTGCTCGACGCGGTCGAGCACGCGGTCGGGAAACTGAACTAGGAAGGGGCTAGGACTCGGACCAGAGCCCGAAGACCGGCCCGTTGCAGCAACGCTTGCGCCATGCTCATCAAGAAGCTGAAGGACTGCAGGGAAATCACGGCCGGCGACGGAACCAGGCTGCGTGAGCTGCTTCACCCTGGGAGTGATGCCGCCGCAATTCGCTGCTCGCTTGCGGTCGCGTGGGTCGCTCCGGGAAAGCAGTCCCGGCCGCACCGGCTGAAGACGGCCGAAGTGTACTACGTCGTTAGCGGCAGCGGCACGATGCACATCGGTGACGAAGCCGCCGCGGTCTCGACCGGCGACGCCGTCTACATACCTCCCGGCTCGGTTCAGTGGCTCGAGAATGCCGGCAGCGACGACATAGAGTTCGCCTGCATCGTGGACCCGGCCTGGCGGCCGGAGGACGAAGAAATCGTCCAATAGAAAGCCGGGCCCGGCTTGCCAGGCCCGGTCTGAGGTTCTCTCGGGGTCACCAGCTAACCCGGTCGAACGGATAAATTATCCCTCGGCCTGCGCCGTCGGTCAAGATTAAACAACGCGAAAAGCGAAGGGGACGGCGCTGGCCGTCCCCTGGTAAGTCGGTAGCTGTCCTACTTCACAATCGTCATCGGCACCGTTAGCGTTGCACCGTCGGCGTTGGCACGCACGAAGTACACGCCGGGCGTCATGCCCGCAGCGTCGAACCCGAGCGACTGTCTGCCTGCAGGGCTGTGGCCGTCGAAGAGCGTCCGCACGACGCGACCCGCGCGGTCGTACACCTGCACCCGCAGGTCGGCGGGCCGATTGAGCGTGTAGTTCAGCCGGCCGCTGCCCGAGAGCGGGTTCGGTGTGACGCTAAGAATGTTCTCTTCCATCACCAACCGCCGCTGTTCGGCAACGCCGGTCGAGTCGCTCCGGACGAAGTACGCACCGCGGATGGACGGGGTGCTCCAGCTTAAGTAGGCGACGCCGAAATTGCCACTGCCCAGGTATTGGATCCCGGGCTGGTTCCAATACGGCTGGTTGGCCGCAATCGACACGGGAGTGCTCCAAGAACCGCCGGTGTAGGGCCGCCAAGTGTAGCGTAATGACCGAGTCGGGGTGTAATAGCGGTAGACAGCCCCTTCGCCGCCGCCGCCGCGCAGCATGACCGCCGGCGACTCGGAGGTCGTCATGGTGTCGGGGTCGAGGTACAGCCAACTCCAGTTCGTGCCGCCGTTGTAGCTGACAAAGTACTTACACCAGTACACCGACGATCCCTGGTAGTCAAAGGCACAGAGAAGCGTGTCGTGGTAGGCGCCGATTGAAGTCAGCGGAGTGGAGGTCCCGGCCGGACTAGAGAGGACATTCCCCCACACGTCTCCCGGCCTGTCGGTGTCAATCCGCAGGTTGTTGCTCTTGTCGTAGTAGGAAGCCCAGAGGAAGAGCGAATCGTACCCTTCGTTTGTGCAATCCGAGAGACCGCGGTCGGCGTTCGTCACGCCGGTCGCTATCTCAGTCCACGCTACCGCTCCGGTGTCGGACCAGACAAATGCGAGCGTGCCGCTGTACGTAATGGCAAGACAATAAAGCCGGTTGTTGAAGTAGTCCTGGTTCGAGACGACCGAAACTTCCTTGATGGAGTCGTTCGCCGCCGCGGTGTAGACCGTGATGTAGTAAGCGCCGCCGGTGAACGGAGCTTGCGCTCCCGTGCTGGCGCTGAAGCGGCGGATGCGTGCCTCACGGTTCGGGCTGGCTCCGCCATCGTACGCGACGTAGCAGTAGTCGGTCATTACCGTAGTACTGACCGAGTACATGCTGAGGGAAGTGGACCATTCGTAGGTTTCGCTCCAAGTTGCGCCGCCGTCGGTCGAGAGGTTGATCGACCAGTAGTTGCTCGAGCCCGACGGGTATTTCAGGACCGCAAACAGGTGGCCGGTGGCACGATCAACGTCGAGACGGACAAGCTGGACTGAATCGCGGTTGCCGATGCGGACGTCGGTGCCCCATAGGGCGGTCTGAATCGTCGGCACCGGCTTTCGCCACGAGCAACCGATGGCGATCTCAGCCGGGTCGGTCAGGCGGGCCAGCGACTCAAATCCTGCCAGCGCGTCATCGTACCGGCCGTCGTTCCAGTTCGCTTCGACCGTGCGAGCGAACGCCAGTGCTTCACTGGTGGCGTTAGCGTCCAGCTCGATGTTGATCCGGGCGTTGGCGCGTTGGGCCGGAGTCATCCGCGCAAGCCTCGTCCACACCTTTCCGCCCGGGGACTGCGCCTGCGCCCGCTGCACGGCCGTCCGGTCCAGCCTGAAGTTGTGGGTTGACGCTGCGGGAGTCTGTCCGGGAACATACGGCAGTTCCTGCGCAGACACGAATGCCGCCAGCACAAGAACTGCGGCGAAAACGGCACGTAACATCTGTCCTCCTAGGTTAGAGCTTCTGCTGATGTTATACCGACCCGACGTGAAATGTCAATATTGTCTACACTGGCACGTCTGGCTCGGCCATCAAGATACGCAGGTGGGCCTACCACCAAGTCGGGAAAACCTGTGGGCTTGCAGTCAGACCTGGCGGCCGTGAACCGCCGGGGGAACGTCGGTCCCGACCCGGTCGGCTGTTGACAAAGGGAACGTTTGAGGTGACAATTTGGCATGGCGGATGCACGGCCGTTGTTTCTTGCCATCGCGCTGGAGGCGGCGCCATTGGGCGTAGTCCGGCTGGCCCGACCGGCTCGGCAAAGGAGCGCGTATGTCGCGACGCTGGTCGTCGAACCGAACGACTATCAGCCCGCCGGTTTCATCGAAACCGAGACCGGCGTCGACGTGCTCTGGCTGTATGGCGGCAATCCGCGTCTGGCAGGTAGCTGAGCCATGGGCAAAGGGCCGCAGATCCCGAAGCGCGATGCCGAGCGTGCGCTCAGGGTGCTGGAGTACAGCCGGAAATCCGAGCCGAAGTACAAACGGCCCAATGCCTTTGGGGCCTGGCTGACGCTCCTTATCGGCCTGGCTGTGGCCGGACTCATCGTCTACTATGTCCTTCACCACAAGGAGCAGTTCGCAAGCCTCTGGCAGAAGGCGACGCATCCTCCCGCGGCGGCGTCACAGGTTCAAACCGACCAGTAGCACCGAGTTCTACCTCGGGAATCGCCCCGCGAGAGACCCCGCGAGTCGCCATGCGAATCGCTCTGCGAGTGGCAGCCCTAATTGCGCCGTGAGTGACCCTTGGAGTCACGACGAGAATGACGGGCAGAGCGGATTCGCCAATCGCGGTCCAAGTCGGCCCGCGTATCCCTCTCCGAGTCACGCGCTGAAACGAACTGCAAGTCCATCTGAGAATCGCCCCGCAAGTCCCATTCCGAGTCCATTCCCAAGTCGCCGTGCGAACCACCCCGGGAACCGTCCCCGGAACGATCCCCAGGACGAATCGCGTGGCGAACTCAACCGCCGTTTCTTGCTTGACTTAGCGTCTCTCTTGCCCACTGACTCGCACGAGTCTTATTGGTATCATGCGGTTCATGAAAACCGGTTAGTAGTGATGGCCCGGTTCAGACGCGGTTTGGGCAGGCGGCCGAGCCGATTACTGATCGCCTACGGCTGTTACTTGACCGCGGTGCCGTGAGCCGCTACACTCGCCCGACATGAACCTTGCGAAACACCGAGAATTCCTGCTGCGCGAGCGGTGGTTCTCGCTGAAGGACAAGGTCGACGTCATGGACCCGGCCACGCAGGAGCCGGTCGGGTACTTTCAGCGGAAGCTGTTCAGTATCCCGATGCTATACCGGCTCTACGACGTTTCCGGCGAGAACGAACTGATTGTCCAGCAGCGGCTCTGGTCCTTTCCGTCTGCATACCGATTCTTCAGCGGCAACTCGTCGGGCGAGCCGGACGAAGCCGCCCTGTTCGGGCAACTCAGGCGCACGCTATTCCCATTCGTGCCGCACTATTGGTTCGAGGCCACGGATAGCACGCGTCAATTCGAGCTGCGCGGGGACTTCATCGGGCTCAACTACGAGATTAACAGGGATGGACGCGCCATCGGCAGCGTGTCCAGGAAGTTCTGGGCGATTCGGGATACATACGGTCTGAGGATCGATGCTGCCGTGCCCGACCGCATGGCGCTGCTGCTTTTGGGTTCCGTGATCGTCATTCACGCCATCCACGAGCGCCGCCGCCGCAGCCGGGCCTGAGTCCGCAGCCCGACACAAGCCCAAGCTCAAGCATGAGGCCGAGGCATCCTGCCTCGGTTTGACTTCGACCGGCCAGAAGCTATCCTGTAGGAGGGTCGGGGACAACGACCCAATACTTGGAGTGAACCCGGCAACGGCGGTCGCTCAGGAAAACTGCGAACTCCGAAGTTCGGCATCCTAGCTGGCCGCGCGTGCTTCTGAAGCACAGCCCGGAATCAATAATAGCCGTTGCGATAATGTAAGTCCGTACAATTACTTATTGCAGGAGGCATCATGCTACCGAAATTCAGCAATGAGCCGTATCTGGATTTCTCAAGACCCGAGAATCAGGAGCCGATGAAGAAGGCGCTCGCCGACCTGAAGGCGAAGTCGTCAACGGTCTATGACCTTGTCATCGGCGGCAAGCACATCAAGGCCAAAGAGGAGTTCGTTTCTTACAACCCCTCGGACAAGAGCCCGGTCGGCACGTTCCAGAAGGCGACCGTGAAGGAAGCCGAGCAGGCGATGAAGGCCGCGCTCAAGGCGTTCGAGACATGGCGCTACATGCCTGCCATCGAGCGGGCCGGCATCGTCCTGCGCGCATCGCGGATGATGAAGCAGCGTCGGTTCGAGTTCGACGCCGCGATGATTCTCGAAGAGGGGAAGAACTGGCTCGAGGCGGACGCGGACTTCGCCGAGGCGGTGGACTTCCTCGAGTTCTATGCGAGAGAGGCGATTCGGTACGACCAGCCTGGCGGCGTGACGACGTATCCAGGCGAGAGTAACGAGGTACGCTACATCCCGCTGGGCGTAGGCATCGTGATTCCGCCTTGGAACTTCCCGTGCGCCATCATGGCCGGGATGACGACTGCGGCTGCGGTCACGGGCAACACCGTGGTGCTGAAGCCTTCGTCGGACGCGCCGCTGCTCGCGGCCTTGTTCATGGACGTGCTGGAGAAGGCCGGTATGCCGGCCGGAGTCGTGAATCTCCTCACCGGGCCCGGTGGCTCGGTCGGTGACTATCTCGTTGAACACCCGAAGACGCGGTTCATTTCGTTCACCGGGTCCAAGTCCGTGGGCTTGGGTATTATCGAGAAAGCGGCGAAGACCCAGAAGGGCCAAATCTGGGTCAAGCGGGTCGTGGCCGAGATGGGCGGCAAGGACTGCATCATCGTTGATTCCGAGGCCGACGTGGCCGACGCGGTGGAGGGCGTGGCCATCGCCGCGTTCGGGTTCCAGGGGCAGAAGTGCTCGGCCTGCTCACGGGCCATCGTGGACGCGAAGGTGTACTATGAGTTCGTGCGACTGCTGGTCGAGCGGGTGAAGAAGATCACCGTTGGCCCGACCGCGGACCGCGCGAACTGGATGGGACCGGTCATCAACGAGCGGGCGTACAATTCGCACCTTGAGTACATCAAGGTCGGGAAGGAAGAGGGCAAGCTCGCCATCGGTGGCAAGCCGGGACCCGAGGGCGGCTGGTTCATCCAGCCCACCGTGTTCGTCGACATACCGAGGAACGCGCGGCTCGCCCAGGAGGAGATCTTCGGGCCGGTGCTCGCCGTCATCAAGGCGGACAACTACTCCGATGCCCTGGCGATAGCTAACGGCACCGAGTATGGTCTGACCGGTGCGGTCTATTCCCGCAACCGGGAGAAGATCTACCGGGCCAAGCGCGAGTTCATGGTCGGCAACATGTACATCAACCGAAAGTGCACGGGCGCGCTGGTCGACGTGCAGCCGTTTGGCGGATTCAACATGTCCGGTACCGACTCCAAGGCCGGCGGCCGCGACTATCTGCTGCTCTTCCTGCAGGCGAAGTCGATGACGGAGCGGTTCTGATAGGACCTATGGAGAACAAGATGCCAAACAAGAAGCGCGTCATTATTGTCGGTGCGGTCGGGATGGACTACCACGTCTTCAACACCTACTTCCGCGACAACCCCGAGTACGAGGTCGTGGCGTTCACGATGGCCAAGGAGCAGAACCTGGGGACGACCGGCGGTGCGCGACCATACCCGGCGAGCCTCTGCGGCAAGCTCTACCCGAACGGAATCCCGACCCGGTACGAGCACGAACTGCCCAGCCTGATAAAGGAACTGAAAGCGGAAGAAGTCGTCTTCGCCTACTCGGACGTGCCCCACGTCTACCTGATGAACCTCGCGTCGCAGGCGCTGGTGGCCGGGGCGAACTGGCGGCTCATCGCGCCCCGGTTCGTCCAGATTCAGGCGAACAAGCCGATTGCCGCAGTCTGCGCCGTCCGGACCGGTTGCGGCAAGTCCCAGACGTCGCGCCGCGTCTATGAAATCCTGAAGAACAAGGGCCTGAAAGTTGTGGCGATACGCGAGCCGATGCCCTACGGCGACCTTGAGAAACAGGTCTGGCAGCGGTTCGCCACCTACAAGGACCTTGACGACCAGCAGGCGACCATCGAGGAGCGCGAGGAGTACGAGCCGTACATCGACTGCGGTATGGTCATCTATGCCGGGTGCGACTACGCGGAAATCCTCAAGCACGCCGAGGCCGAGGCCGACGTCATCGTCTGGGACGGCGGCAACAACGAGATATCCTTCTACAAGCCGGACTGCCTCGTCGTCATCGTGGACCCGTTGCGGCCCGGGCACGAACTGCGCTATCATCCGGGCGAGGTCAATCTCCGCGCTGCCGACGTCGTGGTCATCAACAAAGAGGACACAGCCAAGCCGACCGACATCGAGAAGGTGCGCGCGAACGTGAAGCAGGCGAACCCGAACGCGGTCATCATCGACGCCGATTCACCGCTAACCGTGGCCGACCCGGCCGCGGTCAAAGGCAAGCGCGTGCTCGTGGTCGAGGACGGCCCGACCGTGACGCACGGCGGCATGGGCTACGGCGCGGGCAAAATCGCCGCGCAGCAGTTCGGAGCGAAGGAAATGGTCGACCCGCGGCCGTTCGTGGTCGGTTCCCTCAAGAAGACGATGGAGGAGTTCAAGCACCTGCAGAAGGTGTTGCCGGCCATGGGCTACTCGGCCGAACAGCTCAAGGAACTCGAAGCGACCATCAACGCTGCCGACTGCGATGTCGTCCTGTCCGGTACGCCGATTGACCTTACGCGCATCATCAAGGTGAACAAGCCGATAGTGCGCGTGAGCTATCGGCTGCAGGAGAAGTCCAAGCCGGACCTCGAAGACGTCATCACCGACATGCTGAAGCGGAAAGGCCTGAAGGCCTAGGCTGGTTCCGTGTCCACTTCCCCGATTCCCAGCGCCGGAGAGGACAAGACTCTCCGGCGCTGGCATATTACTCTGACGGTTGCCGCGTGGCTGCTCATCGCGCAATCGAGCCTGACACTCATCAGTGGGTTGATCGGCATGGTCCTCGCGCCGATTGCAGACCCGGGAGCGATGCTCGGCCAGTTCGGCGCGCTGGGTGACCGGTCAAGCGGCGCCATGCTCGAAACGCTGATGCGGCAGACCGTGTTCCTTAACCGCATCCAGACCGTGGGCAGCCTTGTGCTACTGGCTGGCTCAGTCGGGCTCCTGCTGAGGAAGAAGTGGGGCTGGTACACTGTAATCGCGGTCCACGTGGCCGCAGCCGTCGCGGTTTTCATCTGGGTCATGCCGATGTTCAAGACCCTCTACCTCGCGCTTGATCCCCACAACGCCGGCACCATGGCGGGCGTGCTTTCAATCCTGAGCGCGCTGGCACCGGCGGTGGTTGTCGCGTTCCTCTTGATGAAGCCGATCGTCAGCCAGTTTGAGAAGAAAGGGGTCCGGGATTCAAGGATTCCAGGGGTCCAGTGAAGGACCGATACCGGAATCCCTGGATTCTTGTTCCCTCTACCCCTACTGCGAGACCCGAAGTACCTTGGCGCCGCGGATGCGGCGCTCTCTTAGCTCTAACAGAGCTCGATTGGCCTCTTCGAGCGGGTACTCCTGTACTTCGGGCTTGATTGGGATTCGCGCGGCCAGTGCGAGGAACTCGCTGATGTCTCGGCGCGTGACATTGGCCACGCTCTTGATTTCCTTTTCCATCCACAGGTGCTTCGCGTAGTCGAGTTCAAGCAGAGCCTGCCTGTCGATTTCCTCTTTCCGAATCGCGTTGATGACCAGCCTGCCGCCGGGCTTCAGGTTCCCAAGCGCAGCGACAACCGTATTCCAGACCGGTGTCGTGTCGATGATGGCATCCAGCAACTCTCGGGGTTTGTCGTTCGTATCGCCTGCCCAGGCCGCCCCTAACTCGCGGGCGAATATCTGTTCTTCCGTGCTGCGGGCGAAGACGTAGACGCGCGTTTCTGGGTGCTGGAATAGGACGGTCTTGAGTACCAGGTGTCCTGACGCCCCGAACCCCGTCAGACCGAGAGTAGAGCGCGGAACATGACTGCGAAAACGGGGACTGTACCGCGCGTCTTCGCGCTCCGTGGGACTGTCCCCGCTTTCGCAGGTATCGTGTCCCAAGCCCCAAGCCAGACGTAGCGACCGATAGCCGACTGCTCCGGCGCACAGCAGTGGCGCGGCTTCAGCATCGGCGAAGGCGTCCGGTATCGGGTAGGCAAATCTCTCGGGAACGGTCATGTACTCGGCATAGCCGCCATTTGCGTCCCGGCCCGTGGCTCTGAATTCAGGACAGAGGTTTTCCTGTCCGCTGAGGCAGTACTCACACTTGCCGCAGGCAGCGAATATCCATGCGACGCCTACACGGTCACCTACCGTGGGCATCTTAGATTCTAGATTTGAGACTGATGATTGCCGGGGACCAACAGCTACGACCCGACCGACGACCTGGTGGCCCGGAATGGTCGGCAGCTTGGGAGGCGGCGTGCGGCCTTCGATTTCATCCAGTTCGGTGTGGCAGACGCCACAGGCTGAGACCTTGATGAGAATCTCGCCCGTCACCGGCACCGGCTCCGGGACGTCGCGGAGTTCAAGGGGCGCATCTTCCAAGCGCCCGGTGCGGGTGATGAGCATCGCCTTCATGTGTTGTTCTTGTTCAAGATTAGACCGGACTCGGACGATTTCAAGGTCAGCCCACAACCTCCACTTCCTTGACTTTCTCTCGTATTCCGGCATATTGAGGCAGCCATGACGAAGCTGCCCGAAGCAGAGTACCGTATCCTCGCCGCGCTTGAGGCGGGCAAGGCGCTTGCGGTCGCGGACATAGTGAAGCAGGCTGGGGCCGACCAGTCGCCCGTGATGGCCGGTGCGGCGATGCTGGCGCAGCGCGGGCTGGTAGTGATTGCCGAAGAGTCGCAGGAGGAGTTCAGCCCTACCGACCTCGGTCGCGAGGCGGCGAACGGCTTCCCTGAGCGCAAGGCGCTGGCAGCGCTGAGGGCAGCGGGCGGTGCAGTCAATCTGTCCGAGCTTCCAAAGTTGCTGGGCAAGGACGATGTCCGGACCGAGATCAAGTGGCTGACCCGCAAGGGTTGGTGCACGCGCGATTCCGGCGTGCTCGCGGTGGCCGCGGCCGCCGACGCGAAGGGCGCGGACGAGTCATTCGTGGAGAAGCTCGCGGAGCTCGGACAGGCCACGGAATCCGAGCTGGCCGGCGCGGGCGTCGATGTGAAAGCGGCGCTGGAATTGCTCAAGGGCAGGAATGAGCTACTGAAGCGGAAGAAGCGCGTCAATCGTAAGCTCTCGCTGACCGATGCCGGCGAGGCGCTCAAGGCAGGCGGCATCGAGCCCGCGGTCGAAGTGAACCAGCTGACACCGGAGCTTCTCGCATCCGGCAAGTGGCGCGACGTCATGTTCAGGAAGTACGACCCGGGACTCGCTGCGGCACCGACATACCCGGGTAAAGAGCACCCGCTGCAGAGGGTCATCCAGGAGATTCGCCAGGCATTCTTCGAGATGGGTTTCGAGGAAGTCACGTCACCGACCGTGGACACGGCGTTCTGGGTTTTCGACGCCCTGTTCCAGCCACAGGACCATCCGGCGCGCGAGATGCAGGATACGTTCTACGTCGCCGAGCCGAAGCACGGCCGGCTGCCGGGAGAGGGACGCCAGACGCCAGACGCATCACGCCTTACGCCGGACCTTGTGGAGCGGGTGAGAAGGACCCACGAGAATGGTGGCGACACGGGTTCAACCGGGTGGCGCTACAAGTGGGACATGGAGAAGGCGCGGCAACTCGTACTGCGCACCCACACGACCTCGGCTTCCATCCGCGCGCTCGCGGCGAACCCGAAGCCGCCGCGCAAGGTGTTCTGCATAGGCAAGACCTTCCGCCGGGAGGCGACCGACCAGACACACCAGGCCGAGTTCATGCAGATTGACGGCATCATCATTGATGAGCAGGCGACACTCGCGACCCTGTTCGGCACGCTCGAGGCGTTCTACAGGAAGATGGGCGCGGAGGAAGTGAGATTCCGACCTTCGTTCTTTCCCTATACCGAGCCGAGCGCCGAGGTGTTTGCCAAGATGGGCAACCTTGGGTGGATTGAGATGTGCGGTTCCGGCGTGTTCCGGCCCGAGGTGACGCGGCCGCTCGGGTGCAAGGCGCCGGTGCTGGCGTGGGGCGGCGGGGTCGAGCGCATCGCCATGCTGCGCTACGGGCTCGAAGACATCAGGAAGCTGTACATGGCGGATATGGATTGGCTCCGCAATGCGAGGCTTAGCGGATGAGATTTCACCGGAGCGGTCGAAGTCAGATGCTAGAGGCTAGAGTGCAGAAGCTAGAATCGCGGTGCAGGACCGGACTTCTGCAATGTGCAATCTGTGATCTAGAATCTAGAATCGTCCGGAGGACGACTTGCCAGTAGTTGGTATTGCCACGGCGACGCTCAAGCGGCTCATCGGCAAGAGCCTGAGCAAGGACGAACTCGTCGCCGCGATCGAGCAACTCGGAAACAATGTGGAAGGGACTGCGAGCATCACTGCGTTCCGTTGCGACAAGTGCGGGCAGGTGACCGAAGTCCTTGAACAGGAGAGCTTCAACGGTGCGTGCGAGTGGTGCGGCAGCATGGCGCTGGTCGAGACCGGCTCGTCCGAGGTCATCCGTATCAGCCTGCTGCCGGTGAGGCCGGACATGTTCGACGCCGCCGGGCTGGCGCGAGCGCTGCGCGGCTATCTCGGCATAGAGACCGGCCTGCCCGTGTACCGTGTGGAACCGTCAGGATTCAAAGTCACGGTGCAGCCGGGGCTCGAGAGCATCCGGCCATACATCGTCGCCTGCGTTGTGCGCGGCCTAGTTATGGACGACGAGACGGTGAAAACCGTCATGAAGATGCAGGAAAATCTGCACTGGGCGCTGGGGCGGAACCGGCGTCGCGCATCCATCGGTGTGTATGACCTCGATACGGTGGAACCGGACTTCGAGTATTCGGCGGTGGCGTCCGATGGCGTGAAGTTCGTTCCCCTATTTGGCATGCCCGTTGACGAAGGGACGAGGGACGAGGGACGAGGGACGGGGGCAGCGGAGATGCGGGCCGCGACGCCGAAGGAGATACTTGAGAAGCATCCGAAGGGGGTCGGCTACAAGCACCTTTTGGAGAAGTTCGACAAGTACCCGCTGCTCTGCGACGCCGGCGGCAAGGTGCTCTCGATGCCGCCCATCATCAACAGCGAAGATACGCGAGTGACGCAGAAGACCCGGAACCTGTTCATCGACGTGACCGGACCGGACAAGCATGCGATTGAGAAGACTATTGCCGTCATCGCCTGCGGGCTATCCGACCTCGGGGCCAAGATCGAGACGGTACAGGTTGTCTACCCGGATGCGACGAAGGAAGTTACACCCAACCTGAAGCCGCAGATACGCAGCATCGACCCGAAGGCTATCGAGCGCCTGGTCGGAGTCGAAGTGCCGGACATGGTGAAGGTGCTCGAACGGATGCGCTACGGGGCGAAGCTCGATGGCGGCAGTCTTGCACTCCAGATTCCGGCGTACAGGGCTGACATCATGCATGACTGCGACGTCTTCGAGGACGTGGCGATCGGCTTCGGGTACCACAACATCACGCCGCGGCTCGTGCCGAGCATGACCGTGGGCAGCCACCAGCCGATCGAGGAGCTTTCGACAACTGCGCGGCGGGTGATGACCGGGCTCGGGTTTCTGGAAATCATGACCCCGGCGCTGACCAACGCAGCGGATCATTACGACAAGCTCGGGCTATCGGCGCCCGAGCACTCTGTGCGGCTGGAGAACCCGATCAGTGTCGAACAGACCATGGCCCGCGAGCAGCTCATTACCGGGCTTCTGAGTACCCTCCGTGTGAACACCACCCGCGAGATGCCGCAGAGCATCTTCGAAGCCGGAGACTGCTTCGAACTGGAATCGGCGGAGGAGACCGGTGTCCGGACGCGGCGCAGGCTCGCGGCGGCAATCGCCGGTCCCAGGGCCGGCTACACCGACGCAAAGCAGGCATTGGACGCGCTGGCTCGCGAGTTTGGCCGCGACGCCCGGTTCGAGCCGTTCGAGAGCCCGACGTTCATCCCCGGCCGGAGCGCCCGCGTCTTCATCCGAGCGGGCAGCGGCGAGACAATCTGGGGCGTGCTCGGTGAAGTCCATCCGGCAGTGCTGGAGTCGTTCGGCATAACCCAGCCGACTTCTCTACTTGAAGTAGACCTCAGCATTATGTTATAATTGCGGATATGAGTAAATGTCCTCACTGTGGTGAAACCATGGGTAGTGATCAGACGACCTGCTTTGCCTGCGGTCAGCACAAACACGAACGTGGCCTTCGGCACAAGCATGGTGCCAGCCCGGTGGTGATTATCGCCGCCTGCCTGTTGGTTGCCGTAGTGCTCGGCGGTGCTTATCTCGCCCACGCCAACGCCGCCAAGAAGCAGGCGGCCCAACTTGCGGAGCAGCAGTCGCAGCAGTCAGAGGATGCGAGCCGTCAGGCCACGCGCCAGTGGCGGGATGCGGAACGGGCCGCTAAGAATGACGATGAATCGCGAGGTTTTGCGGCGGAGCTGGACGACCTCGAATCCCGCTACCAGTCAACATGCACGCGCGTTGCATCACAGCCCACCCCACAGCAGAAGAGTATAATGAGTCAGGTGGAGGCTGAGATGAAGCGGCTCCGTCGCTCTGCCGTCTACATTGCTACGACGCCGGAGGAGCAGAAGCCGGCAATGCGAGACAGCATTCATGCGGGCGAACAGCGGGTCACCGACCTGACGAACCAGTTGTCCAGCCCTCAGTGATTCCATAGCGGTTCTGAGTCTCCGGCCGCAAAGCGCAAACTGGGGCGGCGAGCGTTCAAACTGGACGCGGACCCGCAGTCTCAGCTACAGACAGATTTGGTATTACGCCGCTGCGCCGCGAGTGAGCGGCGTGACGCCTCCAGCCTGAGGTTGTGTGCCGCGTGCCGGTTTGCAGCGGCCGAAGGCTGCCGGCTCAGGTTGTAGGCTCAGCTTTCGGGCGGAAAAGGTCTGTCAGAATGGGGCGAAGTGCGCTTCGCTCCAGTACGATTCCTTCAACAGGCTGGCCTGCCGGCTCAATGCCGAGGCGTGCGTTTCTTCCCAGTTCGCCAGTTCCTCGAAGAAGTGCTTGACGGACGGCTGTTCGGCGTCGCGTGCCATAGTCCGGTAACGCGCCACAGTCGCCTCTTCCAGGGCTAGCCCGACAGCAAGCGCGGTCATCTCCCAATGCGCCTCGCCGATCCGCGAGCGCAGCGCTTCCGAGAATATCGGGCTGGGACCGGACAGGTCGGCGTGGGATGCAGCTTTCATTTCCTCAAGCGGCGTTCCCTCGATGATATGGTGGTACTGCCGTCGCAGCCATTGCTGGTGCTCGGTCTCCTCCCGGGCAAGCTGCATGAATACTTCGCGCCCCCGGGCGTCAGTGGTCCTGCTGGCCGCGACCGTATAGAACTGAACCCCGGTTTGCTCGGCGAGGATTGCCTCCTTGAGGGCAGCAACAAGCTGGTCTGCAGTCTGGTTCAACGCTACTGGTCGGAGGCGGCCGACGGCCCGGCGGCGAGGAGTTCGGAGACCTTGGCGAGCAGCGCAGGCTGGTCAACCGGCTTTCGGAAGAAGGCGCTGGCGCCGGCGTCGAGCACGAGCTTCGCATCACGCATGTCCACGACGCCCGATACGATGATCACGGGCGCCTTCACGTCGGGATCATTGCGGAACATCTCAATCGTCTTGTAGCCGTTGTTTATCGGCATGTCCATGTCCGAGATGATGAGGTCGGGCTTGTGGTCCCATGCCGCCTCAAGCCCGGACTGTCCTTCCTCGCCGATTATGACCTGGTAACCGGCCGACTCAAGCAGCTTCTGTAGCATCAGGCGAATGCCGAGGTCGTCGTCAATCACCAGAATCGTCTTCTGTTCCATTAGTTTCAGCTTATGGCCGGACTAGGAACTAGTCAAGCGAATGCTAGCTGCCTTGCTTGCCGCTCCAGCCGGTCACCTTCACCCGAATGACCGCAACGCCGGTGAGCCGTTCCGGCTTGAGCAGCCGAGCCTTGACCGGTCCCGGTTCCGGCTCGAGCCGCTCGATGAGCAGGCGCAGGGCGCGGAGCTTCTCATCCGGGTCGGCGACGACTTCTGCCCGGCCTTCGAACTGGACCGTGCGGTACTTGTGTTCGCACTCAGTGGCCACGTACCCGCAGTCCTCCAGCACCTGGCCATACACCTGCGGATTAGCTTTGATGACGTCAATCTTCAGGCCGACCGGCGAGCAGTGGAAGTAAAAGCAGTTACGCTCAGCGTCAAACGCGTGACTGAGGGTGACAAGGTAGGGCTGGTTCTCAGTACACAGGGCCAGCGTCAGGTACTTCTGGCTCGCGATGATGCGGGCGATTTCGGCCGGGTCGGAGATGGCCCGGTCCGGGTGGCGTGTATGCCAGCTCTTCATCGCGCCGTTCTCATCAGGCAGCGCGTAATCTCGCCGATGTACATGCGGTGGTAATCCTTCTTCGGGTAGTGGATGTCGGTCTTCGGGTCGAGGAATCGCCTTGGGTCGATGTCCGTCGTGTAGAGCTTGCGGCAGATGAACACGAGCCGGGCCTGCTTGAAGGTCACAGCGTCCTTGAAAGGAGTAACCGGTTCGAGGCCGGTCTCCCTCGCCTTGTCGTAGTCCCGTCCGGACTTCGAGCCGCAGAAGACCAGCGCCTTCCGGTACGTCTTCGTGAAGAACGACAGCGTGAACCGCTCGTTCGCCTCCATGAACTCGTAGGTGTAGCGCGTGGGCCGAACGAAGACGAACGAAACCGGACGGTTCCAGAGCACGCCCAGCCCGCCCCAGCTTGCAGTCATCGTATTCCACCGCTCCGGCGTGCCGGCGGTCACGAGCATCCATTCCAGGTCAATCAGCTTGAAGACGTTGTCCTTCAATCTGTACGGGTCAATCTTCATGAATTCACTGGCCATTCCAGCTCCTCTCATCTTCGAACGAGATTATAGCGCCGGTCGCGGCTCCGGCAAACAGCGGGCGATGCCGTTGGCCTGCTTGACTTGCCATATCTCGTGTCTATTCTCTTGCCGCAATGGGCACGCCCCCATCCGCGCCTAACCCGGCCCGCGACCTCCTGGTCCGCAACCATGGAATGCCGTGTCCCCGCGGTTCCCTGGTTCAGGATGTTTCTCGGGCTCGGGAGGGCAACCCTGATCGTCCGGAATGTCACACAGTCGATGGGAGGTAGCATGAAGAGTATCGCCGCCGCCGCAGTGCTTCTACTGCTGCTCGCAGGCAGCGCACGGTCGGCCGAGTCGTCCGCGCCGGGACCGATGGGAGCCCAGTACATGAAGGCCGGGCAGTATGACAAGGCCGCTGACAGGTTCACCGAACTGCTTGGGGAACACGACCCCTTCCACTCCATCCTTGCGTATCTTTGCCGAGGTTGCTGCTACTACAAGATGGGAAAGTTCCAAGCCGCAGAGAACGACGGTGACTCAGCCTTGGCAGTCGAGACGGAAGGATCGAGCCCAGAATCCGGGGCCGACCTGAAGTCGTTGGGCTACCTTCTGAAATCGTCGGCGTTTCTGACCCAGGGCGATTACGAAGCAGCACACGAAGCCGTGTGGAAAGCTGCCGGGGATCCCGGCCTGGCTCCATCTTACTCCAGCATCTTCATCCCCTGGGTGCACGAAGTCCTAATGGAAGCGGACGGCGGCAAGCCCGTGCAACTCATCCCCCTGTACAAGGACCTGGGGAAGAAGACGTACGAGCTGCTTGTCAGCCTGATATCGACCGATGATAACGCATGGGACATACGTTAGTTCCCTCGTCCGCCAAATTGACAAGGAGGTCTCAGTGACTATTCGCGTGCTTGCATCAATGGCGATGCTCGGCTCTGTCGCCCTGGCTGAAATCCAGGGAGAGTTGGCCAATAGCGCCCCCCCGTGGTTCGTTGTTGACGACTCATCCCACATCCACCAGTGCAAGTGGACGGGCTCCGGCGACACAGTCGGATTCTACGAAGGTGACACAGTCTACCTCTCGACCGGCGACGGCGATTGTGTCATGAGTAGCTCAGCGGACGGGGCCGGCCACCGGGCCGAGGTCTGGGTCACGGCGCTTGACTACACGGGCGGCGTGATTCTCAACGATGGCAGCCCGTGGCTCGTGGGCGACGACGACTCTAAATACCGGGTAGAGTTTCTCGATGGTCAGGCTGATTATTTCCACAAGGACGATTCCGTCATACTGTCGAAGAGCTCGGGCACTGGCTACATGCTGCGGGTCAGTGGGACCATCAAGGTGGCGAAGGTCTCGATAGAAGAAGATGAGTAGCACCTGCTCGCTTTTCGCGGCGCTCGGGATGACGGCAGACGCTATCGCATCACGTTGCGGTTGTGATTGAGGATCATACATCTCTTTCCTCGCCGAGATTCGGCGAAGCCTGAAGGAACTGACGGAATGAGAGCAGCCATCCGGTCCACCGGGCGGCTGCAAACAAAGGAGACATGACATCATGAGGCAGGTCCCGATCGCCACGCTCGCGCTGTTGGCTATGCTGTCATACGGACAGACGGTGGGCACGCCGGCCGTGCAACCAGCACCGGAGCATACCGGTCTGTTCCCCGTCTTTGACGGCGCGAAGCACGGCTACATTGACAAGAACGGTAAGCTGACTCTCCCCCTGCAGTTTGACGACGCCGATGACTTCTTCGAAGGACTGGCAGCGGTCAACGTCGGCGGGAAGGCGGACGAGTACGGCCGAGCTGTGGGTGGGAAGTGGGGCTACATCGACACCACCGGCAAGTATGTCATCGAGCCGCGGTTTGACGGGGTTCGGGGCTTCTCCGAAGGACTGGCAGCGGTCAACGTTGGCGCGAAGCCAGATTCTGAGGGTCACCCCTCGGGCGGGAAGTGGGGCTACATTGACAAGACCGGCAGCTTCGTCTCCAACCCGCAGTTCGACGGCGCCATGGACTTGTCTGAAGGACTGGCAGCCGTCAACGTTGGCGGGAAGTCGGGTGAGTGCGGCTTCGCTGAGGGTGGGAAGTGGGGCTATATCGACAAGACCGGCAACCCTGTCATCAGCCCGCAGTTCGACGAGACCTACGGCTTCCGCGAAGGGTTGGCGCTGGTCACGCTGGGCAGGAAAAGAGGTTACATTGACAAGACCGGCGAGTACATCATCGAACCGCGATTTGTCGACGCCAGGGACTTTTCCGAAGGGCTGGCAGCGGTGAACGTCGGCGGGAAGTCGAACAGGTACGGCCTCGTCGAAGGTGGGAAGTGGGGCTACATTGACAAGACCGGCAAGCTTGTTGTCGAGCCGCGGTTTGACGGGGTTCGGGGCTTCTCCGAAGAACTGGCAGCGGTCAACGTTGGTGGGAAGCCGGACGAGGACGGCTTCTTTGAAGGTGGAAAGTGGGGCTACATTGACAGAACCGGCAAGTTCGCAGTCAAGCCTCGGCTTGACGGGGCTCAGGACTTCTCCGAGGGACTGGCAACGGTCAACGTTGGCGGGAAGTCGGACGAGTGGGGCGTCGCTGAGGGTGGTAAGTGGGGCTACATCGACAAGACCGGCAAGTTCGTTATCAAGCTGCAATTCGACGAGAACAACGACTTCCGCGAAGGGTTGGCGCAGGTTGGGCTTATCGGGAGACAAGGCTACATTGACAAGACCGGCAAGTACGTCTGGAGGCCATCGAACCCGAAAGACGCTTCAGGCGGGCAATGAACGCGACCTCAAAAGAGACCGGACGTGATTCTCTAGTCCGCCATCTAACCAAGGAGGCTTCTGTGAGCATGCGCGTGCTTGCATCCATGGCGATACTCGGCTCTGTCGCCCTGGCAGGAATCCAGGGAGAGTTACTCAATAGCAACCACCCCTGGTTCGTTCTTGACGACGCAAACAGCATCTACCTGTGCGAGTGGTCCGGTAACGGGGAACCCGCCGAATTCTACCGAGGTGACACAGTCGATCTCTCGACCTGCGATGGCGAAGGTGTCATGAGTAGTGCCACCGGCGAGGACGGCCCCCAGGCTGCGGTCCGGATCACGACTCTGAACTACACGGGCGGCATAATTCTCAACGATGAAAGCCCGTGGCTCGTGGGCAACGACGCCGTCACCTACCGAGCAGAGTTTCTCGCCGGTCAGCCTGATGATTTCCACAGGGACGATTCCGTCATACTGTCGCAGAGCTCGGGCACCGGCTACATGCTGCGAGTCAATGGGGACTTCAAGGTGGCGAGAGTCTCGATAGAAACGACAGAGTAGCGCCTGCTCGCCTTTCGCGGCGCTCAAGATGACGATGGACGCTGTCGCACCAGGTCGCGGTTGTGATTGAGGGTGGTACACCTCCTTCCTCGCCGAGACACAGCGGAGCCTGAGGGAGCTGACGAAATGCGAGCAGCCATCCGGTCCACCGGGCGGCCGCAAACAAAGGAGACATGACATCATGAAACAGACCCTAGTCACTGTGCTGGCGTTGCTGACGCTGCTCCCCTGCGGGTTGCAGGCCCAGCCGCAGGACGTGAAGCCGGAGGAAGAACACGCCGGTCTTTTCCTCGTACAAGTTGGCGGCAAGTACGGCTATATCGAGAAAACGGGTAAGCTGGCCATCGGCCCGCAGTTCGACTGCGCCTGGGAGTTCTCCGACGGGCTGGCGCGGGTTCAGATTGGCGACAAGTTCGGATACATCAACAAGACGGGTAAGCTAGCCATCGACCCGCAGCTTGAAGCCGCTTACGATTTCTCCGACGGGCTGGCGCGGGTCCAGGTTGGCGACAAGTGGGGCTACATTGACGCAACCGGTAAGCTCGTCATCAGCTCGCAGTTTGACTTCGCCGTGGACTTCTCCGACGGGCTGGCACCTGTAGCGATTGGCGACAAGTACGGGTACATCGACAAAGCCGGCAAGCTCGTCATCAGCTCGCAGTTCAACCTCGCCGGGGACTTTTCCGAAGGGCTGGCACCCTCGAAGATCGGCGGCAAGTACGGATACATCGACGGGACCGGCAAGGTCGTCATCAAACCACAGTTCGATGACGCCTCCGGCTTCTCCGGAGGTCTGGCTTGCATTGAGATTGGCGAAAAGTGGGGCTACATTGACAAGATCGGCAAACTCGTCGTCAAGCCGCAATTCGACGGCGCCCGGGCTTTCTCCGAAGGGCTGGCACTGGTCGAGGTCGTGGACACGACGGTTGGCCCGAAGTTCGGCTACATTGACAAGACCGGCGGGTACGCAATCAACCGGCAGTTCAGTGAAGCCAACGACTTCTCCGAAGGGGTGGCAGCGGTCGAGGTTGACGGCAAGTACGGTTACATCGACAAGACCGGCAAGGACGTCATCAAACCGCAGTTCGATGACGCCTTCGGCTTCTCCGGAGGTCTGGCCTGGGTCTCGATTGGGGGCAAGCGGGGCTACATTGACAAGACCGGCAAGTACATCTGGGAGCCCTCAAAGTAGCGACCCGCCGCGTCCGCGAGACCGGACCTGAGGAATCCGCGTGGTCCGGGTCAGGCAATGAGCGATTCCTGACGCGCGGGCGGGCGGATTCGGGATGAGGAACCCAAATCTGTTGATGACCATGGGACCAAAACGCGACGGTTCGAAAGATACTGTCAAGGTTCGCCCGCCTGTTACACACCATCGGTGGCCCCATCGAATCTCACGCTCTTTGTCCCAGGACCGTGGCACTTCGGATGTAGCCCGACGCGACGCACGAAGTGCCACGAAAAACCCAATCTAACACGCGTAGATTCAACAACAAACGCGTGCGACCATACACAGAAATAGGTTCCTCATCCCGCGGATTCCAGGTTCACAGAGAGGCCAAAAGAACTGAAGGTCTAGTGACTCTCTCCAGTAGAGCGTAACTTCACTGCCCTCAGTCGGTTAGGCCTCGTCGGGTCGCGGAAAGCCCGCATATAGGGGTCGCCTGGGGGCTTGCCTTTTGGGGAGCTTTTGAAGAAGCCATGAAAGAAGCTTTGAAACGAGCTTTGAGTTGAGCTCTTCGAGGAGCTTTGACGCGAGCTTTCGACTGAGCTTCGCAGCGAGCGATGAAAGAGGCAATGCGCTGAGCTCTGCGACGAGCGATGCACCAAGCGATGTGACGAGCTTTGAACTGAGCAATGGAAGATGCTATGAAGTACGCTTTCGAGTGTGCATTCCGCGATGCTTTCCGGCGAGCTTTGAGACGAGCTTTCTAGCGAGCTTTCAAGGGAGCCTTCAAGGGCATTCTGGATTCAAGATTGATGATTGTAGATTGCCGAGCTGCGAGACGCGGCCCCGAATCTGCGGAATCTGTGGATGATGTCCTTGTCCGAGCCATCTGCGTCATCTGCGTAATCTGCGGTTGCTCTCTCCTTGTCTGCGCCGGTTGACCGGGCGCGCAGCCGGCCTATTATCCTGCGTGCGGAATAGGCGGCATCCGGTCCCGGTATATCCGAACGGAGGCAACTAATGAACCACCTGAAACTGTCACTGTGCGCGCTGTGCCTGGTCCTGCCGATGCTGGTTTCGGCTCAGCCTGCGGAGAAGCCCGCGGAAGACAAGACCCTGTCGCCCTACTTTCTGATAAAGAGCGACGACCCGACCGTTGACCGCCTGCCTTTGCTTTCGACCAAGGCCGATGTTTCCATTGCCGGCGTGATTGCGGACGTCAAGGTCAAGCAGGTCTACAAGAACGATGGGAAGAAGCCGATTGAGGCGGTCTACACGTTCCCGGCCTCAACTCGCGCCGCGGTTTACGCCATGAAGATGACGATTGGCGACCGCACCATCACCGCCCAGATACGCGAGCGCGAGAAGGCGCGACAGGAGTACGAGCAGGCGAAGCAGCACGGTCAGACCGCATCGCTGCTCGAACAGGAACGGCCCAACGTATTCCAGATGAACGTGGCGAACATCATGCCCGGCGACTTCATCACGGTCGAGATGTCCTACACCGAGCTTTTGGTCCCAGCCGAAGGGGTGTACGAGTTTGCCTACCCGACCGTGGTCGGCCCGCGCTATTCCAACATACCCGAGAATCATGCGAAGCAGACCGACCAGTGGGTGCAGAGCCCATACACCCATGAGGGCGAAGCGCCGAGCTATGAGTTCGGCATGAATGTGCGGCTTGCCGCCGGGTTGCCGATACAGGAGATTTCCTGCCCGTCGCACAAGACCAGTATCAAGTACGAGGGCCTGAACGATGCGACCATTGCTTTGGACTCTTCGGAGAAGCAGGGCGGCAACCGCGATTTCATCCTGCGCTACCGGCTGGCTGGCGGCAAGATTCAGTCCGGCCTGCTCCTGTACCAGGGCAAGGACGAGAACTTCTTCCTAGCCATGATTCAGCCGCCCAAGCGGGTGGATGTGACCGCGATTCCACCGCGCGAGTACATCTTCATCGTTGACGTATCCGGCTCGATGCACGGGTTTCCCTTGGACATCTCGAAGACGTTGCTGCGCAACCTGCTCACGAACCTGAGGCCCAGCGACTACTTCAACGTCGAGCTCTTCTCCGGCGTTAGCGCGGTGATGGCCGAGAAGTCGGTCCCGGTCACGCCCGCGAACATCGAGAACGCAATCGCCTTCATTGATAAGGAGCAGGGCTCGGGCGGGACGGAGGTGCTTCCTGCCCTCCAGCGCGCTCTTGCTCTGCCTCGCGTCGAAGGCGCTTCGCACACGATAGTCATCGCGACCGACGGCTATGTCACGGTTGAGACCGAGGCGTTCGACCTGATAAGGAAGAACCTCGGCGAAGCGAACCTGTTCGCGTTCGGCATCGGTTCGAGCGTGAACCGTCTCATCATCGAGGGCATGGCGCACGTCGGCATGGGCGAGCCGTTCGTCATCGACAAGCCCGAGGCGGCAGCGGCCCAGGCCGAGAAGTTCCGCGAGTACATCCAGAGCCCGGTGCTGACCGGGATTGACGTGGCGTACGGCGGATTCCAGGCCTACGACGTCGAGCCCAAAGCGATTCCCGACGTGATGGCCGAGCGACCGATAATCATCTTCGGCAAATGGCGCGGGACCCCGGAAGGGATGATTGCCGTCAGCGGGCTCGGAGGTTCAGGCAGATACAGCCAGGTGCTCAATGTCGCCGACGCGAGTCCGAATGAAGGAAACTCCGCGCTCCGGTATCTCTGGGCCCGACACATGGTCCAGATTCTCGCCGACTACAACAACCTCCGCGAAGACTCGGCCCGCGTGAAGCAGGTCACGGCCCTTGGCCTGAAGTACAGCCTGCTTACCCAGTACACGTCGTTCGTCGCGATTGACAAGAAGGTGCGGAACGTCGGCGGCAAACAGGAGGTAGTCGAACAGGCGCTGCCCATGCCGCAGGGCGTGTCCGACTACGCGGTCGGCGGTGGTGCCGCGGCCGGGTTCGGCGGCATGGGCAAGTCGGCCGCCGGCTACAGGGCGTACAGCGCCCCGGCAAGCTACAATGGCGCCGCCAAGCTGGAGGCCGACGAGATGGAGGCTGCGCCGATGCCACCACCTCCTCCCAGCAGTACCGTAAGGGTTTTTAAGATCGACATCCAGGGCGGCGTCCCGGAGCGAACGGTCAAGGCAGCCTTTCAGAAGCGGATGGTTGAGTTCGGGTCGGTGTATTCCTCAGAGCTTGCATCCCAGCCCGGACTGCATGGGAAGATGGTCGTCGAGTTCACGGTCGGCGCGGACGGGCAGGTGCGCGGCACGAAAGTCCTCGTGAACGAGCTGACCTCCGACTTCGGGCAGGCAGTCACCAGGCTGGTAGAGAGCCTGGCTATCGCCAACTCCAGCGGCAGTGACGCTACCATCAATGTAACCCTGATTTTCACACCTTAGCGCTGCCACGTTTCTTTCGACCCGGCGCGGGGAAGTTCGCCTTCCTCGCGCCGGTCGTTCTGCTCGGGTTGGCGGCTTGGGCATGGCAAGAAGATCGAATTGGAACTGATAGCCAGTTGTCGCCCTGCGGCAACAAGTGCGACAATGGCATTTGTCGCACCCGGAACGTCGCTTAGTTCCGCGACATACGGGAGTATGTTCCTGGCGCGCGAATGTCGGAACTGTTCAAGCAATGGAACTTACGTCGTCGCACTCCATTTCGCTGGATGGCATGCATCGTGCATTTAGGCCGATATCCTCCACAATCACTTTTCTCTGCGTTCTGGTCGAAATGATGATTCCGTAACGGCAGGTTGTACCGCCTCGACAGCCTCCGTCCAAACAGAAGAGCGCCCAGCGCACTGGGCAGCTCACACAGGTCGGCGCAGCAGTCAGTCAATCGGTCCCCGATCGGCAGTGAACCTTAATCCGGGATGGCGCGTCACACCTCAGCCTAACGGTCAGGAAGCTGCTCTCGACTGATGCTGCGCCGGCCTTTCTCCATTCGCCTGAGCGCGTATGAGGCGACAAGTTCGCCCTGACGCGGAGAAGGACCTCGGCTGCTGGGCATGACGGGTTCGGATGGGAAGGCGATTCCTGACAACGTTGACATTGGCGGGCCAACACTCGCGGACGCATGTGAGGAGCTCGGCGCGCTTGAGTTACTGCACGGTTGTGAGAGTACTCCGAGTGGCGGCGGGGGGCGCACCGGGGTAAGTCCACAGACGCTCACCCGCGAACCTGTCGGAAAAGAAGGCCGGCTGAGTCAACTTGTGGAGTCGGCTCAGCCGGCCGCAAACAGCGAAAGGACTAGCCGATTAAGATACCTACAGCATGCCCCTTATCAATACGGGGGCGGTGTTATAGGCAGCGGCATCGGCGGTATCGGGAACGGAGTTCCCATCATAAGGCCTCCTGGGGTTAAGAAGCTCTTTTACTGTCATAGGCAATTCTCATTCCAAGACGCGGGATAGCAGATAAAGCACGTATATACGATAGATAGATAACGTCTGCAGCGCCAACCGGCACGACTGCCAACGTCGGGTAATTGTCGCGCCACGCGGCGTGCCGCTGTAAGCGGTTGTAGCTCAGAATCTTACAACAATGCGTCAGGCTGCGGGCGGAACCTAGTATGGGTTTGTTCGGTCGATCTGGTGGCGTTGCAGAAGCCGCTGCAACTGCCGACGATGGATGGCGAGAACATATGCGGCTTGGCTTACGTTTCCTCCGGTCTCGCGTAGCGCTTTCACAATTTCTTCGCGCCCAAGACGCCGCCGCTGCGCACGGCCGGAGTCAGGCCTTTTCTCGACTTCAGAGAACTGAGTTCCCACGTCGTCGGTCGTGATCAGATTCTTCTGTGCCATTATGACCGAACGCTCGACGACGTTCTGCAGCTCGCGAACGTTGCCCGGCCATGCGTAGCCGGCAAACGATTCCAACACCGCATCTTCGAATCCGTCCACAGCCTTGTTGAGCTGACCGGCATAGCGTTTGACGAAATAGGTGGCCAGCAATTCTACATCGCCCGTACGCTCGCGGAGAGCCGGGACATTGATGGTAACGCCGTTGATCCGGTAGAACAGGTCCTCGCGGAACCGCCCGGTCTGTACCTCTTGCTGGATGTCGCGGTTTGTCGCACAGATGAGCCGGACGTCCACCTGCCGCGGCTTGGTCTCACCGACCCGGCGAGTGACCTTCTCATCGAGAACCTGCAGCAGTTTGGCCTGGACGCCGAGGGTCGTGTTGCTGACCTCGTCCAGGAATACCGTCCCGCCGACCGCGGCCTCGAACAGCCCTTCTTTGTCCCTGACCGCGCCGGTGAACGCGCCCCGGGCGTGTCCGAACAGTTCGGATTCGAACAGGTTCTCCGGCAGCGCGCCGCAGTTAATGGACATGAACCCCTGGGCGTGGCGCTCGCTCTTCGCGTGAATCAGGCGGGCAAGCACACCCTTGCCGGTACCGGTCTCTCCGGTCAGCAGCACCGTGCAACTGGAAGGCGCGATGCGGTCGATCACCCGGTACACTTCCTTCATCGCCCGGGAGCGGCCCAGGAAGTACCCGGTTGCGGCATCGACCAGCATGTCCTCGCGCAACGCCAGCATGTCCTCCTGCAGTTTCTTGAAAGCCGCCGACTTGTCGATGGTAGCAGCCAGCAGGCTTGCGACGGAAATGAGCAGGTTCATGTCCTCCTCGAGGAAGAGGTGCGAGGTGACCCGGCTGTCGACATAGATCGTGCCGATGACCCGGTTCTCGACGGTGAGCGGCACGCAGAGAAGCGAGTGGATCTTGTTGAGCAGCACACTGTTCGAAGTGTTGAAGCGGGGGTCAGTCATGGCATCGGAGCTCAAAACCATTTCGCCGTGCCGCCGCACGCGGCGCAGGACCGAACGGGAGATCGCAGTGGCATCCTCGATGGTAGTGTGGTCGACGTTCCGCGCCGCCGCCGGCACCAGCTTCCCGCGCTGCATGAGGAAAAGAAGGCCGCGTTCGGCCTGGATGACGTTGATCACCGAGTCGAGGACATGTTCGAGAAAATCTTCCTTCTCCAGTCCCAGGCCGATCAGCCGGCTGACTTCGTAGAAGACCTTGAGATACTCTTCCCGGCCGCGCGCCTTGAGCCGCATGGTTGACGACACGTGGTTGACGGTCTCCAGCAGCTCGTCGGCCCGCTGCGCGTCGGGTCGAGCGCCGATCAAGCGAAGGATGGCCTGGGCTTCTCTGAGGTTGGCCAGCGCCTCGCTGACGTCCTGCTCTGCGACCGGGCGGAAGGATAGCGGGATGTTCAGGTCGACCGGCATCTCGCCCCGGCTGTGCCTGGTCAGCGCCAGGGCCGAGGCCATGAGCGAAAGCGCGAGTTCGTGCCTGGAACCGATGTCCCGCAGCAGTTCGATGCTCCGGCGAATCTCCCTGGTCCCGCGGTCGGCCCGTTCAAGCATGCACTTGGCCAACCCCGAGAACCGCAGCGCTATCGCGTACTCTTTCGACGTCGTATGGTCGCCGCAGTAGCCGAGAGCCCGGCGCGCATCCTCGGCCGCCCGCAGAAAATCGCCGGTAGCCAGTCGCTGTTCGCTCGCCAGCGTATAAAGCTGGGCCAGGCGCCGCGGGGCGCGCTCGCGCCTGACCGGCAGAAGCGTATCGACGATAGCTTTTCGTGCCGGTTCGATTCGCCCGGCCCGGAGCAGGAACTGGATTCGGCAGACGCCGAGCACGAACCTCAGGTCAGGATTCGGATTCTGAGCTGCCAGCGCCTCGGCCTCAGTGAGCAGCCGCTCGGCGTCCGACATTTCGCCACGCCCGGTAAGCAGTTGGGCCAGGTTCGCCATGACCACCACCCGGCGTCCGTACGAGTCGGCCGACGCCGGCGGCTGCAGCTCGAGCGCCCGCCGGTAGAAGGCCAGCGCCTGGTCCCAGTCACCGCGTTCGTCGCACGTCATCCCGAGGTTCGAGTTGAGGTCGGCGGTGGCTGCGCGGTTGCCGATGCGCTCGGCCAGGTTCAGGGCTTCGGCAAAGTAGTCATTCGCCTCGGTCCAGTGCCCCTCTTCCTGGCAGATGATCCCCAGCCCCTGCAGTGAACGCAGGAGGAAGTCTACCTCGCCCGAGCGCCGTTGCTGCGACAGGAACCGCTGGTAGTGCTCCCGCGCCCTGGCGATCTCACCCCGGCGCCACCAGAGCGTCGCCAGCAACTGGCTGGCTTCGCCGGCGCTGTGATTGTCACCGATTGCCTCATACGTTTCGAGGCCACGCTCAACCAGCTGTTGCGACAGCACGGAATCGCCCCGCGACCAGGCCAGCACGCCGAGATTGTAGAACGAGCGGGCCGAAAGTCGGCCGGAGACCGCCGGCATCCGGTCTTTCAAGCTCTCAGCCAGTCGCAGGGCATCGGACAGGAGTTGCTCGGCCCGGCCAAAGCCGCCGACCCCGATGTACGACCAGCCCAGGTCGCTGAGAATGTCGATATACAAGGGCGTAGCCCGGTCTGATTGCATCAGCAGCGCCTGGTTGAAGCTGTCCAGCGCCTGGTGGTGCTGTCCCCGCTTCTGCTGCACCAGTCCCAGCTTGCGCAGAAATCGGGACATCAGCGTCTTGTCCTGCGACAGCTCCGGGTCGGCGGTGACGATTGCCATGCCACGCGAATAGGCGTCGACCGCCTCCGGATACTTGCCGGTAGCTTCACGCAATTCTCCGACCCGCTCGAGCAACTCCACGCGTTCACGGGCGGACCGGGCCTGCGCCGAAAAGGCGAGGGCGGCCTCATAGCAACCCAGCGCCTGTTCGTTCAGCCGGTTTTCCCGCGCCCGAGCCCCGGCCCGCAGCGAATAGCCATAGGCTCTGTCCTCGATGCCCGCCTGCGCATAGTGGTGGGCCAGGTCATGAATCAGCTTGTCCGGCTTGCCCGGGTGCAGCAGTTCCAGCACCTCCGCGACCCGTCGGTGCAACTCGCGCCGCTCCGCGGCCGACAATCGTTCAGAAACCGTCGCCTCCAGTATCTTGCTGGAAAGAACAAACGACGCATCCGCGTCGCCGGCGTAACTGCGCAGCAGGCCCTGCGACTTCAGTCTCGCAGTTGCGTTGAACAGAGTCCGTTCGTCCTGACCGAGTGCCGCGCTCAGGAAACCCACGGTGAATGGTCCGGACGTGGTCGCACCGACCTGGAGAACGCTCAGCTCATCCGCCGGCAGCGCCTCCAGTCGTTTCTGCAGGACGTCGGTGACTGAACTCGGCGCGCTGGACGCGCTCAGGGCGTCCTCAACCAGGGCCCAGCGACTGCCCCGCCGGACAAGGACATTGCCGTCAATGAGGGAACGGACGGTCTCGATTACAAACAGCGGGCTGCCGCCGGTGGCGTGCATCAGCCACTGTGTCAGGCGTTCGCTGCCCGGCAGCTCACCGACCAGCGAAGCCAGCAACGCGGTGACCTCCTTCTCTCCCATCGGCGGCAGCGCCATGTGACGGAAGCTGCTTGCCGGTCCGAGCCCCGCGACCAGGTCGAGGAGCCGCGCTTCATTCACGCCGGCTACAAGCACCATCAACCGTTCGTTGCCGAGGCTGAACACAAGGTAGCGCAGGAACTCGAGACTGGTCGAGTCGTAAAGCTCGAAGTCGTCGACAATCAGCACGAGGCTGTGCCGCACCCGGGGCGAGGAACTCATTTCCTTCAGACCACCGACCAGGGTATCGAACAACCGGTATTTCTCCTCGGTGGTCGCGGCCCGGCTCTCGCCGGCATCGGGCCCGCCGACCGGGGAGCGGGCGCTCAGGTAGTCTAGGGTCATCCCCACCAGTGACCGGCTCCCGCCGCCGAGCGAGGACGGCTCGAACGAAACGATAGTCGCGCCATCCAACTGGGCCATGAACCTGAACTCGGAAAGCAGCCGGCTCTTGCCGACGCCGCGCTCACCGGTGATGCAGGCGGCGCGCGCCGTTCCCCTGCTCGTGTCGTCCAGCATCGCCTTGAGGCCCGCCAGTTCGTCGCTGCGGCCCAGGAAGCCCGGTGCCGCAGTGTATCCCTGCGGCTCGGCGAGACCGAGCGGTTCGCCGCCGGGACGCGACAAGACCTCAATCACTGCCGCCGCTGATCGCGGCCTGCGCTCAGGTTCCTTGTGGACGAGCGACAGAAGCACCGACTCGAAATCCTCGGGGATACTCTGGTTGAATTCCCGTGGCGCCTTGAATTCGGAGTAGTACTGCATTCTAAGCCAGGCCAGAAGGTCCCGCTCCTTGCCCGGCCCCCGGCCGGTTACCACCTCGTAGAGCACAAGCCCGAGCGAGTAGAGGTCGGCCCGAGCGTCGGCGTCAACGCCCTTGAGCACCTCCGGGGCGACGTAACCGAGCGTTCCTCGCGGAACCGAGGTGTCGGACAGCGACAGCCGCTCCGCGAGGCCGAAGTCGAGCAGCTTGGCTCGTGGCGAACCATCAATATCCGCCACCAGCAAGTTCTGCGGCTTCAGGTCGGAGTGAATCAGCCCCTGGGCGTGTATTCGGTCGAGCGCTGCCAGCACCTGCAGGGAGACATCCACCAGTCCGGGTTGGAAGCCGGTCGCAAAGAACGCGGTGATGGGCCGGCCGTCGAAGAACTCCATCGTGAAGAACGGCCTGCCCTCGGGAGTCGACCCGTAGTCGAACGCGCTGACGATGTTCGGGTGTGTGAAGCGGGACAGGTAGTAGAACTCGCGGCTGAGACTCCGTTCCTCCGTCTTGGGGGCGTCCTCCCTTAGAATCTTGAGCGCCAGCAAGCGGTCGCCGATGGCGTCCCTAACCTTATACGTTTCAGCAGTTTCACCGCCTCCAAGTCTGGCAATCACCTCGTACCGGTCGGCCAACAACTGCGATGCCCGGAACGGTTCGGTCTGAGCCATAGAACAATCATAGCACAGCTCTCCCACTCGGTCAAACATCGGTGCGACAATGCGGTGCGACAATGCTCCACTCTCTGTCACAAGCCTATCAGTTTATAAGCCAGTAACTTAGCGCTGCATCGGACCCGCGGCAGTTATCTAGACGGCAGATCCGTCGGACGCTTGTCTCTGCGGGGGTAGGTTGGCGACACGGGAAGAACCATGGAGAAAGCGCCATTCCAGTCATGCTGGCACGGACCCTGCTAAGGCAGTTCGGTCCAGGTAGCCTGCCGATGTCATGGTCCCCAACCATTGCTCGCCATGGGTGCGGTTGCCAGTCTTCGGAATCGACCTTTCCCAGTCAATGCTCGCGCCGAGACGGTGGACGGGGCGATGCCGAAATGGCGGTCCTCCGTATAGCGACTGCGCCGCGAGGACTCAAGCCGGCGGGCGAAGCTCAAGGGTCGGAGCGCCGTCTCGGAGCTCTCACTCGCAGATGGGCGGCACTGCGCCGGCGTCCGCAATCCCCATACAGAGGAGAGACGACTCCGGCTAGCCGACTCTTGACATCCGCGCACATGAAACTACAATCTCCAACGTGAAACCGTTGGGCCGTTAGCTCAGATGGAAGAGCACCTGATTTTTAATCCGGTGGCCGCAGGTTCGAATCCTGCACGGCCCATTCGCCGAAGCACGAGGTACAGGATCCATGCGCCTCCTGCCCGGCCCATCCGATCAGCCTCTCAAGTCAATGTCCCTTGACAGCCCTCGGTCTTATGCTACTGGCGACGAACTCAAAGGTAGACGGCAGAAGTGCGGCGAGCGTCGGGACTTCATGCCAGCCTACTTGGTGCGCGACCAGACCTAGCCCGCTCCAGCGGGTCAGGGGGTCACCTACCCCCTCCCCCCATAACTGAACTTACCGAATGAGGGCTGCGCCATGCGCGCCCAAGGCGGCCGAAGAGGCCCGGACAGACTGAGATGGCCGTGGAGACGGCCGACCTGAGTTTGAACCCAAGCATAGTCGACGATGCAGGACGACCTCGTTATCTCTGAAACAACACGCTGAGATTCTGCCTCGTCAGAAGAGCGTACTGACGGCGTCTAGCATGACCGCCGCGACTGATTACGTCCGGAGCCGCCGGAGCTCCTCCAAGGAGCGCCTAAGCCGCTCGAGATCTTCCCCTCCAGTGGCGCTGCCCATCATCGGCTCTCTGTCAGTTAAGACGCATTCCCTCAAGAAGCCGTCGTAGGTCGTGGGCCCTGAGACTTCTCTGCTGACAGTAGGCATCAGCTCTTCTCGCTTCGCCAGCACTCTCTTAACAAGGGACGGCTCCTCTCGGCTCAGCAGGTAGATGGGAGGCCGAGTCCCTTCCGCAAGCCAGTGCCGTGCCTTGTCCCTGGTCGACCCGCCCTTGGGCCAGTTCGCTATCTCGGTTAGGTCTATTGTAGCGTAGTGGCCGTAGTCGATAGGCCACTCTGCAAGCAGCCTAGTCACAAACGCGGGTATTCTTGGGACCAGGTCTTGAACTAGGTCTCCGGTAGGGTCCGTGCACATCATCCTCGCCACGATCTCTTCTATTGCGTCGATTGCTTCCTCGCGCGACGCCTCAATACGCCCGGCGAGCAGTTCGATGAGCCGATCAGGATCCTCTGGCACCCCAGTTGCATCCAGAAGACTAGAGATGGCTGCGTCCTCATCTAGCTTGTGCAGCCCAAACTCCACTTCTGGGTAGTAGACACGAAGGATCGCCAGGTCGGCTTCGCTCAATGTTTCCACGGTTGCCTCATTGAGCCGCCGGGCAGCCGGATTCCTCAGCGGGTCGGTGTTGTTCCTGACTTGCCGCCGCAGCCGGCAATCCATGTAGATAGCCTTGGCTTCGAGGCGACCCGCGGCGCGAAGCAGGCCGGGCATTGTGATTTCGAACATCTTCCGCCAGCTGTCAATACCCAACACCGATTCTGCGAGCGCAAACAGCTCCCGATAGGCAAGGATTTCACGCCAGAATCGTGCTCGTATAGCGTTTGTCTGCCTGAAGTGCCGAACAAGGCCAGTTATGTCTGCGTGGCGGGCGCGTTCCAGCAATTCAAGCCCAACTGCTGGAGTGGCAAGGTCGAACGAGATATCACTACGGGTCGAGGGCCCCGAAGCAGTTGCGAGAGGCGCACTGCAGAGGAGGCTGATGCCGATGGCCGCCTTGACTTTATCGCCGCGTCTACCCATTCCGTCCAGTTCGTCACCTGACTCCTCGGTCATGACGGCCGCAAGACAGAATTGGTCCAGGATTCGCTCCAGCTCAAGCGTACTGACCAATAGTCCGCTGATGAGGTAGTGGGCAGGCGCGAGATCGCGGACTAATCGCTCACAGACATCGCCGATGCGGGCGTAGATTGGCATGTCTGCTGACTTCACGCTGGTTCTGAGCCGCCATGCTATGCCCGGAGCTAGGAGACTCCGCTTCATCGTGATCCGTTCGAAGTAGTCCAATGTCAACAAGGCTGCAATCTCCCAGGGACCAATCGGCCATACGCCTGGGTTCATGTTTACGTTCTTTCGCATGCTGTCAGCTCCTTGCCTCGCGGTTCAACATGAACCGCTCTATCTTCTCTATGCGACTGGCCGTCTGAACAATCTCGAAGGCCCTCAGAAGCTGCCCCGCCAATGCGCAGATGCAGTTCGCGATTCTGGGGTCGAGCTCGCCCGACCGCACGCGGCCAACGGTGTCGGCCAGAAGTGTTACTACGTCGATTGGCGCATCTACCGGCATGACAGGAATGGGTTCCATCAAGACTGGCGCGTGCGTCCGGCCACCCCGTGCCTGAGCCGCACGCTTCTCATCGGCGCTTATTGACGGATTATGTATGTAGCAGTGGGTGGTGCCCACCATGGCTTGGGCCCCGCACCGCTCGCCGTTATGCTTCAGGAATTCGCATTGCATATGATTGCCTCCACGTGTAAGAACTTCTGGCGATGTCGGCTGCTCCCGCCCGCGGTGTCCGCAGGGACGCACGAGCATTGCGTCCAGCTGCGGCCTGCGCGAACGGGCTCGGGCTGTGCCTGGTGTACTCGCAGAAGATCGTGAGTACTCCCGTCCCCCCTGTCCGTCGGGTCACTGCCGTGCGCTGTCGACAAGCTGTCGCCATGTGGGTCGCAACCTCTGTTCAAGCAGGAAGTCCGCTGCAACCTCTCCTCGTCCCCCGTAGCTCTTGAGGTCGAGAAAGAGCTGTATGTCGGACACGACTCTGCCGGCGGGGGCCGCAGGATCGGCGGGGCAGAGATCTGAGCCCAGTTCCCGAACACCGAAGAACACGCCTTCATCATAGGGCTCAAGAAACACGAGGTTGGCGTCGCCCGATACCGGCTTGAGCCCAAGCGCCGACTGAAGCTCATCCTGTCTTCCTGACACGTAGGCAAACGCCGTGTCATAGCGCGGCATCGGCGCGATCAGGGCGGCGCCGGAAGTGATCGTGAAAGCGTAGTCAAGGTTGTTGCCACGGCAGTACGCAGCCAGACGTCGTTCAAGAGCCCTGGTTTCTTCAAACGCGTAGTATTCGGTGGGGCTGTTTCTGGTGTAAGAGTAGTTCTTCGACCACTCAAGTAGCAGCTCCTCGGGCTTTGCCAGCCGGAAACGTCGGCCAGGACCCTTGCCCGATTCGCTGGCCAGCTCGGCGTCGAGTAGCAGAGTTTTGACATGAGACGCTTGGCCCATACTCACTTTCGCCTCCGCTGCCAGATCACTCACACGCCACTCGCGGCCCGTGTCGGTCAGGACCACCCGTACGCACCTGCCTGCCTTGGGGGTGAACAACGACTTGAGCCCTCGGCCGGTTCGAAACAGGTTGGGTCTCCCCTCCATGCTGATGTATGCTCCGTCGACCGTAAGCAGGCAGTTACCACATAGGTCTATGAATCCGATATGTTCATCCCGACACACACGACGAGTGTTTTCGGAGATGTATGGTGCGACAAACACGCCGTAGCGCGAGCGGCCTGAGGCACGGCTTGCGGCAACGAGTGCCCGCAATCTGGCGGCCGCGAGCCGGGCGACGCGCGGCTCACCAGAGGATCTCGCTTCGATGAGAAACTCGTATCGCTTGTCGTCCGGCGCCGAGACCTCGACAGCGATGTCCGGCTCAACCTCTCGCCACCGACGTGAGCCGTGGCTGTCCCGGCGACTGAAAGACAGGATACGTAAGGCGGACTGGAGACTCAGCAACTGCCGCATTGCCACCTCGACCCTCGCCACGACCTCGGCGTCCGACATTACTTTCAGTCTTTTGGTAACTTTCATCGTTTGGTAAATATAGAGAAAACTTCTGCAATGTCAAGCTTGATGTGCTAATGTTGCTTCTTCTGGTGCTAACCACATCCATCCAGCTTCTTAGCACCTCTAGGAGTCTGTGCTCCAGCCCGGCCTCAAGTGCATCGTTGCTAAACTCTAGACTCTTCCGACGTTCCGGGAGGCGAAGTTCGGTTTTTTGAGCAGGTCGATGCCGAGACGCTGGCCGAATTGGACCTCCATCTGATAGTCGACAACTACGGCACGCATAAGCAGGAGCGGGTCAGAACCCGGTTGGGGCGGCACCCGCGTTTCCATCTACACTTCACGCCGACATCATCATCATGGCTCAACATGGTCGAGCGCTGGTTCCGGGAATTAACGGTGAAGCGGCTGCGGCGAGGCAGCTTCGACAGCGTGCCTGCCATGGAGAAGACGATCTCAGACTACATCGTCACAAGCAACTAGCGTCCGCATATCTTCGTCTGGGTCGCCACCGTCGAGAGCATCATGCGCAAGATGGCCAAATGTGAAGAAGCGTGTGACGTATCACGCTAGCGGGGTCTCAAGAGCAGTTGCTGGCGAGATCGGTCGTACACGATTCGAACCTGCCGCCACCGGATTGGCAATCCGGTGGCCGGGGCGGTGTGGATCGCCTCCAGGCGCGTGACACTACGACGGCGAGATACAGCAGTTGCCGCGGATAGTCAGAAGTACCGCCTTGGACATTCGACTCCTTTTGCGGCACAGACTTCCATGACTCGCGGGCGGGGGTGTCGAATAGACGGGAGGGATCGAGCCGCGCCCCGAAGCGTGCCGGCTGACGTCGGTCAGTATGCTGCGACCGGTCGGGACTTTGCCGGCCCCGGCAGTCCGCGCGCTGGACCGCCGCGACCTACGTCGTGCCGCTAGCGCTGCACGACCAGCCTCTGCGAAGCCTCAAAGCCGAAGCTCGATAGCTTCACAAGGTACACGCCGCTACTGATGTGCCGGAGATCCAGGCTTGCGACTCCGCTTCGAGCTAGAGCGAGGTGAGAGGTCATGGTCTGTTGCCCGGCAACATTGTAGACACGCAGCCATGCCAAGCCGGCTCTGGGCAGATTGTACCGCACCGTCGTCAGTCCGCCCATCAGCGGATTCGGGGTAATCGTGAACGAAAAGTTCCCGATGCTCGTGCTGTAGGCCATCACGCCTCCGCGGTCCGGCTGAGCCACGGCTGCCGCCACATCGTACGGCGTGTAGCGCCAGAACTCAAGTGACCGGTTGCCCTTGAAGGCAAATAGCCCGATGCCACGAGCCCCTGTCAGGGCCGCTCCAGCCATTACCTTCTTATGCTGCCCGCTCGTACCAACGAGCGGGATGTCGTCTTGAGTGTGCCAGGAGTCGCCGAGCGGGAAGTAGCGCCAGAACTCGGTGGTATTGTTGCCCTTAAAGGCGTAGAGACTCCCGGAGTACCACGCCGCGCAGGAACCGTCCTTCGCCTTCTTGCAACCCGCAGTCCCCGGTATCGGCATCGGTCGCTTTGCCTGGCTCCAAGTGTCTGCGTCCGTGTCGTAAATATACATCTCGTGGTACTTCGCCTTGAAGGCGTACAGGTAGTGACCCGCATCCGCATCCGCGACCAGCCAGGAACCATCATTGTACTTGACGTGGCTCGCAAGCCCGATCGGAGCATCCAATAGTTGGGTCCAGCCGTTGGTCGTCGGATTGTACTTGTAGAACTCGTTACAGTAGCCCTTCAGCAGGTACACATTCCCGACGCCGTGCTTGGTCGCCCAGGCGATCCCAGCGCCATGCTTGACCTTCTTGCCCGACGAACCCTTCGGGACGTTCGTGAGCTGAGTCCACGCCTTAGTATCGGCATCGTAGCCCCAGAACCCGGCCGTGTTGTTGCCCTTGGTCAGGTAAAGCTCGCCATGGCCGTCCGAGCAGACTACCGAGCCCGTGTACGGCGCCTTCTTGTCCGCGCCCAGCGGAATGGACGCCAGTGTCGTCCAGGTGCCCTGCGGCACACTGTATGAGTAGAAGTCGCCCGTCCTGTTGCCCGTTGAGGCGTAGACGAGATCCGTGCCCGCATCGTAGGCGAGACAGCCGCCAACCCCTACAGGCTTGTCCTCCCGACCCGCTGGCAGGCTGGTCACCTGGGACCATCCGTACCATCCGGCGACGATGACGCTTACGATGCCGGTTGCCCTATCGTTTTCGGGATGTATGTCTTGGGCCAGTTCGGTCGAGCAACGCGTGGCATAGGTGCCGCGTTGACCCGCGGTCCAGTCCGGAAACGACACAATCACGGAATCGCCGGATGCGAGTTTGGAAACGGTTTGGGTATTGGAGTAACTCGTACCGATGCGGAAAGTGACCGGGAATGTCACGACGGACGTGCCTAGGTTCTTGACCCGGGCCTGCGGCGTGATGGTTGCGCCCGAGTCAACGGTGCCGACCGGTGCGACAATGGACTGTACCCCAACGTCAAGAGAATTAACGGTGTATCGCTGCTCAAACGCGCCCAAGTCCAGTGGTTGCCCGACAGCAGGTAATCCGGGCAGGGGAAAGTAGGTCACACCCCTGAGTACGAACTTATGCGATAGGTCGAGCGCTGCTTTTCGGGCAGTGCTCGTGTCAGGAACAAGCCAATCATGCCGCACGTTCAGGGGCCAGACCTGATGGGCTTCATTGCCAAGGATGGTATCCGTGCTCCACTGATTATGTCGGTCGTATCCGGCAAACTTCATATAGCCCCAATAGCTGTATAGTCCCCCCAGGAAGTTGTAGTCGAAGCCGGCGAAGCAAGTCGTATCGCCATTGGAAAACCTGTCAGAGTTAGATGTCAGCATCCCAGATGAGAAGACATTGTTGACAACCCTCATGCTCTCGCAGGCGGGCCAAACCGGATTGAGCGCATACGCCCCACCGGAAAAGCTGTTGTGATAGAACCAAACGCGGGGAGCCTTAGCAGTACCGTGAATGATGTTGTTGTCGCACCCGCCCATCTTGTGAAAGAAGATATGTGCCCCGGCGTCAGAATCTTGATAGGAAGTGTTGTTGTAGAAGTAGACCAGCCGACTCGTGTCCACTCCGCCCATGCCAATCGCTGATATTCTGATGCTGATGGCGGAGTGAATGAAGGTGTTTCCGTATATGAGGTCACTATCATTATTCGGATAGCTCTCGACGCCCGGTCCTGATGTGTGAGTGATGGCGTTGCTGAATACGCTCGTGTGCCGCGTCGAATATGATAGCAGGATAGCGCCGAAGTTGTCATGGAGCCGGTTGCCTGAAATCGTATGCCCAGTGCCCCCTTGAATGTTGACATCACCGACATCGGCGTTCTCGAACTTCCTGAAGCAGTATGACGCGCAGTGCCGCCGAGTCGTATCGCGGGCATAACCGCCCCCCTCCCACTCCCCGAACAGCATAGTCGTGTCCATGCCGCCCGCAATGTCGTTGTTGATGAAGGTGCAGCTATCGGCTTCTGTCGTCTTTGGGCCAACTAGGACTCGGCCAAACCCGCCACGCAGGACGCAGTTCTTGATAGTCAGATGCGAACAGTCCCATCCGAGTACATCGTCGGCATAGCCTACCATCTTCAGATGTTCGACGGTGATATTCCGCTTGCCCTCGATGTAGAAACCCTCGTTCCAGTGCGATGCCCGTAGCGTTAGCGTATTCGGATTAACATTGTTCCTGAACCGGATGTAGGTTGTATCTCCGGTATTGCTGTTGCAGAATAGACAGCGTAGGTCGTCCCAGAAGCGGGTTGACTCGGACATGCCGAACGGATGCCAATACCTATTCGTATCGTAGGCAAGCATCTGCCGGCCAGTCCCCGGCATATAGTCACCTACCGAATCCATGTAGGCCTTCAGGAATTGCTCGGAGTCCTGCATGACGATGTAGGGGCCATACGTTGGGCCGGTTACATTCGTGGCCTCGTAGACTCCGGCCCCGATTGATGGTGCAGCAAGCCATGTCGTCGTAACCGGTCTTGTCCCGTCCATCGTGACGGCAGGACTCCCATCGTTGTACACGTCACCTCGCACGACCACATTGTCGGTGCGGAACGTGTCGCACTCACTATAAGACCCGGCTTCGACAAACACTGTGTCGCCGCTCGCCGCCGAATTGATGCCCTTCTGAATCGTCAGGAACGGGTGCACTGAGCTGCCGTCGTTGACGTCGCTACCCGTCGTGGCGACGTAATAGGTCGTAGCGAATGCCGCACAGGACAGGCCACATAGCAGAAACAAATATCTCATAGAGGTCTCCTAAGTTGGTGCTCCGCTGCGTCGCGTGGACGGCAACGGGCTCTTCCAGACATGATATCCCATGGCCCCGGCGCAGTTGGGTCTAGGGAACTCCGCTCTCTCGACATAGCATCGTGTCTTCCGGCGATTTCTGACATAGATGCTACCTCTCGTAAGCGTCCAGGCTGAAGTTAGCGTAGATTGCACAGCGATGATCCAGCCGCATAGCTGAGTCGGGTGTGGCCACGTGACGAGGAGCGTGGCGTAGGCAATCATGGGCGGAACGCCAAGACATGACCACTGCCTCGGTGTCAATCGGTTCGTCTAGCCCACCGCCGTTGCCGACAAGAACAGCACGGCCGGCATTGCCTTGAACAATCTTATACTCGAGCGGTCGTTTCGGCCTTGCGGTTTCCGCGCATTCTTCCCTCGTCATGGTCCTACGCCTGCTGTTCACATCAAAGCTGGAGCGACCCTGAGGTCGATACAATTGGAACTTGACGTCCGAAAGTGCCCCGGATTCTGCCCCTGGGCATCCACTGCCCTCGACCTCTCGGGACGCGTTGCATGGATGCCGGAGTGGGGCATGTTCTTGCACTTGGACAGACAGACCGGACGCTGAGGATGGATGTTGCGTCATTCCGACCCGCCCCGGTAACCTCTTGCCAATCCGAGAACTGACAGGCCGCGCCCGGATGGGTAACGGCACATTGGTGGGCCACGATTGGCCTGTTGCAGCTTCCGTGCCAAAGAGCTGCGGACCTGACCCGATTGCATTCTAGAGTAAACGGACTCTCAAAATTGTCTCCGAACAGATACAAGGGGTAGCTGTTAGGCTCTCCCCGAGACGCTGCTGACCTGGGCGAACCATGATCTTCCTTCAGTACATCTTTCGACTCCACTACGGATGAACGGGCGCAAGACCATTCTACTCGACGTCACGTCTCAGGGCAAGCCTTCCGTTGCCCAGAGGCAAGGCTGACAACGACGCCGCGGCCGTTCTTGAGCACCTGCATGCACACCCACAGGAGTTCGCTGCCTCAACGCGCAGTCTCCTTGCAGAGACTGATGACGCCGTCAAGTGCATGGTCGCCGTTTCCCGCGGCTTGCACGGCGAGCTCGCCAGCACGCACGGTCCGAGCACTGACGAGATGCGACAACTGTTGCGTCGCACCAGGGGTGACGAAGAACCTGCGCCGGGCCGAACGCCCACGCTGTGTGGGATAGACGGCCTTCCGTTTTTGAATGCTGGCTCGACCGCGTTCTTTACAATGTGCATGAATTTGCGGCAGTCTGTAGACGACTAGTTTCCGTCTGGATACAAGACTGGCGCTTTGCTGCCGGGGCCGGTCCGTACGGCAAGCGCCCATCCAAGCAATCGCCGCGGTCGTGCAAAGGACGCTCCGTGCTAGGGCGTATTGGGTTGAGGTTCACGGACTTGCATGACGGCACGTCAGGGTTTCGCGTCAGGAGCTTCGCCATCGCGGATTAGACATGGGGCGCGCGGTCAGTTCGTGCCCGCTGCGCCGCGCGGGCCCCATGTGGGCACGCGGCGGGGCTCGACCGCGTGCTGTCGCCGGAACGCCACCGCCGCGCTGCAAGATGAAGCGGTTTCGGGTCCGGTACCTAGGACGCAGTCGGGAGCGAACGTGGCCTCGTCGCTGGACTTGGTGCAAGACTGCGACACCTGTTCGTCGCACTGTCCATGGGCTTGACGCTTGTTGTGACAACAATACTCGGTTTGTATCACCTCGGAGACTCGGTCTCCGGTGGGAGACAAGGCCGGCGTCGTTGCACGGCGTGAGTGTGGGATCAGGCTTTCTTTGTGGCAATCGCCGGCAGCTATGTGATCGCGATTCTGCCGCGTCGGTCGAGACGGCAGCGAAGAAGGACCGGGACAAGGCGCCACTGCTCCGGACCGCGTATGCGATCCTGCGTTTCAGCTGCGGCCCCGGGTGCCTGACTGGCCTTGCGAGATATTGGAATCGTTGGAGGGACAAGACCGGGAAGGTCCCGAAGCTCGGAGCTCGCCCAATCCTCGACGGCAAGGACCAACAAGGGGGCCGTCCGCTGGAAACTGGGCGAGGCAGTAATAGCTGTTCGATCTCTGGAGTGGACGTGCTGCCCTGGAAGCGATACTGCGGACGCTCGGCCTGACGGACGGCGAAGGGGTTGGCGTTTGGCGCCATTCCTTTGTCGCCACCGCAGAGTCCTTACGCAACTCCGGTGCTCTTCGCTATGCCTTCTGCTGGTCGTTTCGCTGCGATCGCTCGAAGCACGTCGACAAGTCATCACGTTTCTACCATGGAACGAGGAAATGCCATCTGGGCTAGATTGGTGTCCTGCTTCCTTGAGCGGGGCGTCGCCATGAGCCCGTCAGAAACGACCAGCGCGCTTGGCGTTCAAGATCCTCAAAGAATGGAGGTCTGCTGACATGGATGGTGCAGCGGGCCAAGAGCGGACTGACAACCAGCGGGCGGTTAGGGCAGTTCTCAGCGTCCTGCCGGCTTACATCGAGAGTAACCCGAAGGGCAGAGTCCCACGGGCTTTGCCCGTGGGCGAATGGCTCGGTACAGACGGAGGGTCTCTGCCCGTGCGTATCCACTATTCCAATGAACACACGTGGCCCAGCAGGGCACTTGGTTTCTCTTGACACGCGAACCGACGGAGATAATCTGAGGTAGAGGTTGAGTGCGGATTGTCGGGAGACCGGTCAGGTTTGAACGGCCAGTCGCATGACGCGGTCCGCGATGCCGGGCAGATTGGGTGATCTGCCTTCTCCCAACATCTCACTTGTAACAACCCCTCATCAGGCATAGAACC
>DATJQV010000076.1 GCA_035505375.1 bacterium
CACGTCGCCGGACACAAGCGACCTGGCGAACGAGCTGGACAAGCTGAAGGCCGCGGTTGATGCGGGAGCGGACACGGTAATGGATTTGTCGGTCGGCGGGGATGTCGATGAGGTGCGGGCGGCCGTGATCGCCGAGTCGCCGATCCCGGTCGGGACAGTGCCCGTGTATCAGACCGCGCTGGATGCCCGCCGTAAGGGGAAGTCGTTCATCGAGGCCAGCGCCCGGGAGATACTCGCCGGCGTCGAGAAGCACCTGCAGGATGGGGTCGATTTCATCACGGTCCACTGCGGCATCACCCGGCGTAACGTCGAGATCCTGACCGAGGCCCACCGGGTGTGCGGGGTCGTAAGCCGCGGTGGCTCGATGACCATCGAGTGGATGCGGCGAAACGGCAGAGAAAACCCGCTCTATGAACACTATGACGACCTGCTGGCGATGGCCCGCGACCACGGTGCCGCGCTTTCCATCGGCGACGGGCTTCGTCCTGGAGCGCTCGCTGACGCGACCGACGCTGCCCAGGTAGGAGAGCTCCTGACCATCGGCGAGCTGGTTTTGCGGGCGCGGGCCGCCGGTGTGCAGGCGATGGTCGAAGGGCCGGGCCATGTCCCGCTGGACCAGGTCGAGGCCAACGTGAAGCTGGAGAAGACCTTTTGCCACGAAGCACCCTTCTACCTGCTGGGACCGCTCGTGACCGATGTCGGCTGCGGCTACGACCACATCACGGGGGCCATCGGCGGCGCTCTCGCAGCCTGGCACGGCGCCGATTTCCTCTGCTACGTAACGCCGTCCGAGCACCTCGGACTGCCGACCATCGAGGACGTGCGGCAGGGAGTGATTGCTTCGAGGATTGCAGCCCACGCTGCGGACGTGGCGCGCCATCATCCCGGCGCGGTCGCCTGGGACCTCAGAATATCCCGGGCAAGGGCGGCGCTGGACTGGAAGGCGATGATCGCCGGCTGCGTTGACCCGCAGCGGGCGCAAGCGGTATTCTCGGCTGGACGTTCCCGCACCGAAGGCGCGTGCACAATGTGCGGCGAGTTCTGTGCAATCCGGCGGATGGCACCGGCCGGCCAGGGCCCGAAGGACTCGAAACTAGTGAAGCAAAGGCGAAAGGGGAAATGAAGAAGCCGGACTTCGGACTTCTTCACTTGGTACTTTCCCCTTTCCACAAGGAGGCATGAATCATGGTTAAGCCCAAGTACAAGCTATACACGCCCGGCCCGGTCGACGTGCCGCTGGAGTTCCTCAAGGAACTCTCAAGCGGTCTCGTCTACCACCGCGAGGCTTCGTTCGCGGCGATCTTCGAGTCGGTCCGCAAAGGACTGCAGAAGATGATGCTGACCAAAGGCGAGGTCCACCTGCTGACCGCGTCCGGTACCGGGGCAATGGAGGCCGCGGTATCGAATCTGGTCAGCCACGATGAGAAGGTGCTGGTGGCAACCGCAGGGCGGTTCGGCGAACGGTGGCGCGAGATTAACCTGCGGTTCGGGGCCTTTGTGGACGAACTGAGCCGGCCCTACGGCGAGGCGATTCCGCCTGAGGAACTGGAGCGGAAGCTCCTCGCCAACGATTCGGCCCGCTGCGTCTTCACGACCCTGACCGAAACCTCGACCGGCGTGCTGCACGACATCAAGGCATTCGGCGAGATCTGCCACCGGCTCAACCGCATCCTCGTTGTCGACGCGGTGGCCGGGCTCGGCGCCGATGAACTGCGAATGGACGACTGGCACATCGACGTGGTGGTGGGCGGATGCCAGAAGGGTCTGGCGGTGCCGCCCGGTGTTTCCTTCGTCGCCCTGAGCGAGCGAGCGGCTGAGCGCGTTGAGCGGGCCAAGGCGCCGCGTTACTACTTCGACCTGCGGATTGCCCGGCGCTATGCGGCCAAAGGCCAGACCTCCTGGACCCCGGCCATCTCCATCATTTACGCTCTGGACCTGAGCCTCAAACGTCTCAACCGAATCGGCATGCCGAAGTACTGGAAGGACCACCAGGAAATCGGCGACATGATGAGAGCCAAGGCCGCGGGCCTCGGACTGGATCTCTTTCCCAAGCGACCCTCCAACGCGTTGACCGTGATGAAGATGCCCCAGGGCGTGGATGGTGCCAGGGTCGTCGACATCTGCCGCAAGCGGGACAAGATACTGCTTGCGAACGGGCAGGGCGACATGCGCGGCAAGATTGTCAGAATCGGACACATGGGCCCGGTGACCAAGCCCGAGATGACCAAGGTGTTCGGCTGCTTCGCGCGCGCGCTCAAGCAAGTCAGCCGTCCCGCCAAATAGACTCAGACTCGTTCAGACATACCGCCCGGGCCTCCGTCCGGGCGGTTTCATTGTGCGCCCAGCATGGGCGTTGACTAGAGAGTGAGAGTCTCTAACACGGAGGTTGATTGCACCAACCGTTAGCCAAAGGCAAGTGCGTCACCGTGAGGTGGGGTGCGAAGGAAGCCGGAGGCAAAACTGCGCTCTGAGGAACACGAATCCCATACGAGGCCGGGTCAGCCGGGCGAGCTGGCAATGGACAGCGAAGCCCGATGCAATCAAGGGCTGACAGGGTAGATGGGGCAGGGGTGCAGGGAAAGTCAGCGTTCTTACCTGGGGAGACCTGTCGTCCAGCCATCTACGGATGGCAAGCCTGACCGTGAGGTCGGGGTGAGGCGGCAGGAGTCAGCCGAGGCCATAGTATCGGAGCCGTCGCTCCGAGAAGGGCTGAACGTGGAGAGGGACATGGAATCCAAGGGCTCGCGGGACGAGCAAGGAAGGCAGACTTTCCCGGATAGGGATACTGCTGGTTGTGCGAAGGCGGTGAAGCTGCCGGGGAACAGCCAGAGGGCCGAGCCGTCTCCGGCGCTGGCGGGAGAAGTGTCCGAGGCGACAGACGAGACCGGCGTATGGGAGCGGGTGTTCCAACGGGACAACCTGCTGCGTGCGCTGGAGCGGGTCGAGCGGAACGGCGGGTCACCGGGCATCGACGGTATGACGGGGGTAGAACTCCGTCCGTATCTCAAGCAGCACTGGAGAGAAATCAGGGCTGTGCTCGATGAGGGAACCTATCAACCGAAGCCGGTACTCAGGCGTGAGATACCGAAGCCTGGGGGCGGGGTGAGGCTGTTAGGAATACCGACGGTGACAGACCGACTCATACAGCAGGCGTTGGCGCAGGTGCTTTCGCCACTGTTCGAGCCGGGGTTTTCAGACTCAAGCTACGGGTTTCGGCCCGGGCGGGGAGCCCACGATGCGGTCAGACAAGCCCAGACGTACATCAATGAAGGGTATGGCTGGGTAGTGGACATCGACCTGGAGAAGTTCTTCGACCGGGTCAACCACGACAAACTGATGGCGCGTGTAGCGCGAGTAGTGAAAGACCGGCGGGTGCTCAAGCTTATCCGGAAATATCTTGAGTCCGGGGTAATGGCCAACGGGGTGAAGGTCGAAGCAAAGGAAGGGACGCCGCAGGGCGGGCCAATCTCGCCGCTTCTGGCCAACATCATGCTGGACGACCTGGATAAAGAACTGGAGCAGCGCGGGCATCGATTCGTGCGCTATGCGGACGACTGCAACATCTACGTAAAGAGCCGGCGTGCCGGCGAGCGGCTGCTAGCCGGCATCGGGCGATTCCTTGAGCGAAAGCTGAGCCTTAAGGTCAATGCGAAGAAGAGCGGGGTAGACCGGCCGTCGAAGCGGAAGTTCTTGAGCTTCAGCTTCTACTGGCGACAGGGCCGAGCGCTGATTCGCGTGGCCGGAGAGGCAAGAGACCGCTGTTTGGAGCGACTACGCCAGCTTACTCGACGCAGCCGGTCGGGTCTTGAGGTCGAGGTAGTCCGAGCCGTCAACGAATATACGACGGGATGGGTAGGATACTTCCGGCTGACGGATACGGACCGGGTGTTTCAGGAACTGGACGGGTGGCTTCGGCGGCGGCTGCGGCAGATGCTCTGGAAGCGCTGGAAGCGAGGGCGGACACGCTACCGGAAGCTCGTGGAACTGGGCGTGCCCGAGGAACTCGCGGCTCTGGGCGCGGGCGGCAGCAGTCCATGGCGCATGGCGGCGACGCCAGTGGTAAACATGGCCCTAAGCAACGTCTACTGGGAACGAGTAGGACTGATAAGCCTCACCGAACGCTATCGTCAGCTGCGGGAATCTCTGCGAACCGCCGGATGCAATAAAGCACGTCCGGTGGTGTGAGAGGGGGCGACTGAAAGGCCGCCCCCTACTCGATTCCCGTGTTCATCAGTGTCCATCCGTGGTTGCCCATTCTGCCCGCAAAAGAGGAAGCCGGACCGAGGTCCGGCTTCCGTGACTTGATTTCTCGGCTAGAAGCTGTCGGCCACGTCCGAAATACGGACGTTGTCGCAGATTATGTATTCGGGCACGCTCATGGCGGTCGGGGAGCGGCGGTCGTAGGTTGAGGAGACGTTCCACGGAATCGTG
>DATJQV010000077.1 GCA_035505375.1 bacterium
GAACTGCATACCTTCCACAACCTCGAGCGTCGTCTCGACCGACTTCGCCTCTTCGACCGTGATCACGCCTTCCTTGCCGACCTTCTCCATCGCATCGGCGATGAGCTTACCGATCTCCTTGTCGTTGTTGGCGGAGATGGCCGCGACCTGCATGATCTCCTCGCGGCCGGTGGTCTTCTTCGACATCTTCTTCAACTCGCCGACTGCGGTCTCGACCGCCAAGTCAACGCCGCGCTTCAGCGCCATCGAATTGGCGCCGGCGGTCACGTTCTTCAGGCCTTCGCGGTAGATGGCCTCGGCCAGCACCGTCGCGGTCGTCGTGCCGTCGCCGGCAACGTCGGAAGTCTTGGACGCCACTTCCTTGATCATCTGGGCGCCCATGTTCTCGAACTTGTCCTCAAGCTCGACTTCCTTGGCCACGGTCACGCCGTCCTTCGTTACGGTCGGCGCGCCCCACTTCTTGTCGATGATGACATTGTGGCCGCGCGGTCCGAGGGTCACCTTCACCGCGTGCGCCAGTTGCTGGGCGCCACGGAGAATGGCTCGCCTTGCTTCGTCTTCGAATCTCAAATCTTTGGCAGGCATGCTCGCTCCTCCTACTTGCTTTCCTTCTCGATCACTGCGAGTACGTCGTCCTCGCGCATGATGAGATGCTCTTCCTCGCCGATGCGTATCTCGTTGCCCGAGTACTTCCCGAACAGGATGGTATCGCCCTTCTTGACTTCCATCGGGACTCGGTTGCCCTTCTCGTCAACCTTGCCCGGACCGGCGGCGATCACCTTACCCTGCTGGGGCTTTTCCTTGGCGGAATCGGGAATAATGATTCCACCCTTCTTGACTTCCTCTTCGATGCGCTCGACTAGGATTCTGTCCTGTAGCGGTCGTATCTTCATAACTCCTCCTTAAGACATTGTGAGTTCTGGTTCAAGACCGTAATTCACTCGCCGGGCGTACCGCTCTCCGCGCGCCGTCGGCGTCTCGATCCTACACATCCGAGTGTTGGCGACCGTGCCAAAGGAATGCGGTGTGCTGCCCCACTGGAGATGGCTACCTACGCAGTAGACCTTGCCGTTGACGGTGGTGGCGAACCAGGCCCAGGCGCTGTTGTCACACGACGGTGCTGTCCGCGCTGCAATCCACATGCCGTAGGCCGGATCGTATACCTCAACCGTGTTCGGCGTCGCGTCCCGTCGCAAGGAATGGTTGTACTCCCCAGACACACACATTCTGCTAACGAACTGCCAGTATGTCTCGCCCATCAGCGGACGTTTGTTGCGGTCACGGTCGCCGCCGCAGCCGAAGACCGAGGTCGCTCCGGCTCGTGCCGACTGGCTCGCCACTTCTCGGTCCTCCAGTGAATGGTACGGATTCGCCACCATCATGCCGCTCGACCACTCTCTGGCCGAATGCAACGTTTGCCAAGGCGCGTCGGGCGTGCGGGTATAGGCCACTTCCGTGAAGGACCACGGCTTGTTGGTGCTGTTCAGCTCCACCTCCGGCCTCGTGCCGTACGAGATGACCCGTGCCCGCGCGCGGGGCGGGACGCCACGGTCACTATCGTCGTCGGAGTTTCCGACCGCGGTGGCGGTCGACAGCGTCTTAGAGAACAGCTTCGTTTTCAATCCACTGCATGCGAGAGGTTTCCCAAGAAGATGATAAGGATGGTAGAAGAAGAGATGGGCCTGGGTGAGGTTGGTGAAAGCGCCAGCTGTCCCTTCCGTTGCCGCCCGGCCCGGAGTATCCTCCATCAGGTGCGCCATCAAGCCAGACCTGTGCACGGTCTTGGCCTTGCCGTTCGTGCCGGTGATGATTTCGCCCTTCTTAAGCAGGAAGGCCACCACAGCCACGCCAGCCCTGCCAAGACCGAGGATGAAGTCTCGGCTGGTTTTACACGTCTCTTTGCCTATGGATGCCCCGCGGAGTGCAGCACGAGCATGACCAGCAGCAGGACGACGGCCATGCGCAGCAAGGCGAGCACGGATGGCATCACGACGGAGAGCAGTAGCAAAACCAGCGTCTTCTTCTGGGCTCTCCCGGTCTTGCCGCAGTAGGTCGGCCGAGCGATTCCCGAGTAGGCGCAGCTGGGAATCATTCGGGATGGCTACGCGCTTCTTGGTGTCCACGGCCGGAGTGACAGAGCCATGATTGACCGCACCACCGACGTAGTGCTCGTTCGGGATCTTGAATCCTTCGACCGCTACAAACACAAAGCCGGGCTCAACCATGGCCGAGTGATAGGCGATCCCCCTGATTACCACGGCCGAGTTGCCATGTACCTCGGACGGAACACCCTCGGTCATGTCGGCGATGCACTTCATGCTCGCTTGATCTCCAGTTTGACGCCAGCCGGCACTTCAAGCGTCATCATGGCGTCTATCCATTCCGCTGTGGGGTTGCTGGTCTCAATCAGGCGTTTGTGCGTCCTGAGTGCGAACTGCTCGCGGGACTTCTTGTCGACGTTAGGCGAACGGAGCACCATGGAGAGCGTACGCTTGGCTGAGGTCCGGATTCCGCTACGCCTCGCGACGTCAACGATATCCTTGACGCTCTGGTTAAAGATTCGGTGGTCGCACGCCATGCGCTTTACACTGATCTTCGCTGCGCTTGTCTTGAGGCGGTCTTCTCGATGTGAGCACGTCATGGTTAGCTTCAGGCCAGGAGGGATTTGAACCCCCAACCTACGGATTTGGAGTCCGCCGCTCTGCCGTTAGAGCAAATGGCCTATCATACCTCCTTGTGAGCCGGCAGCCGTTGACCGCGTTGGACGCATTCCTGCAACCGGCTCAAGGCATCAGTCATGTTGAGGTTGGTGACGAGGCGGGACATGTGGTTACTTTGGTGCCTCCGGAGGACGAACTTCTTTGAGGCGCACGGCGAGCATCACCAGACCGGAGAAGACCGCGTAGCGGGCTTGTCTCTTAGTTCTGAGACCGAGCTTCCTGACGATATAGTTGTAGTTGCGACCTTTCAGACAGAACAGTATCACAGCGAACCGCTGCAGACGCGGGATGCCGTTCAGCATATCCCACAGCCGGCTGCGCCACAGCTTGATCAGGTCGGCTTTCACCTTCCTGGCCCACTCCGGTGCCGGACCCTCGATGGACGGTTCCTTGAACACAGACAGCGATTCCAGGGAATCGGTCTTCTCGCGCTGGAGTTTCCGCCATTCGTCCGTGGCCTTCTGGATAGCTTTCGTGTACAGGTGGCTGCCAGCCTTGTCCAGATGGCAATAGTAATAGGTGTCCCACTTCGGGTACAGGTATAGGAAGGCATCGTCTACTCGGGCTTCCGGGTCGACCAGGTCGCCACGGCGGTACCGAATGATCGCGACCACTCCTGGTCGGAACAACTCCACGAAATCCTCGTATGTCATCATTTCCGGCGTCAGCACCGGGACGTCCGGCTTCGCGGAAACTCCGCGAGACAGACGCTTCATCTCGGCAGCGAACGAAATCGACTCCGGTTTCTGAGAACGCGCAACTTTCCTGGCCATAGCACTGGCTCCTTTGTTCGGCCGCGGGCCAATCGGAACACTCGAAGGCGGCCGAGTCCTTCGAGGCAAAATCCTTAGCGCGATAGTTGTCTGAGCAGATACCGAATGGAACGGCATAAGAGCGCTGGCGCCCGTCGGCGCCGCCGGTCTTGACGCTGACGCTGGGCAATGGGTCGAGTCCGAGGTAGTCGTGCACCTTGGCCTCGCAGAGCAACTGGTCCTGGAAGTGGTCGGCGAAGTCGCCGTACACCGCCAGACTGATGAGACCTTTCACTTCGAGTGGACTCAGCTTGAGGTCGTTCTCCTCAAGCATCATCTTGAAGGCCATCATCGTCAGCTCTTCCAGCTTGTATTCCGGATAGTGCTTGCGGTAGTCGGTCGTGCCGGCCGCAACCACGTACACCGGCCGCTGGAACTTGGGAACACGCAGGTTCCCAGGTTTGAACGTAATCACAATGTGCCTCCTCGCAGGATAGCAAACGCGCATGGGGGCGGAGCCCCACAATAATGATACGACAGAAATGGTCGGTATGACAATAGGCGCGTGGTTTTCGGCTAAGGCCATGCGTGGCCAGCGCTTGGCCCAGCATTCCGTCCATAACCAAGTGGAGAGCCGAAGCTGGACCGTGCATCGCGCACGCGTCACGCGCCAAGACCGGCTACGAGTCGGACACGGCAGATCGCACAGGTTCCAACCGCACGGGCAAGAGGCAACCAGCACCGCCGCCAAATCGGCCGCGGCCTGACCCCGGGCCGATTTCCGGCAATAACCCCGACGTGTTTGGCCGTGGCCGTTCACCTGCCGTGAGGCTCGCAACCCGCGCCGATGTCGTCGAGCGTCCGCGCATTTGCCAAGGCTGACCTGGCGCACGCCAGCCGCGATTTGACTGTCCGCCGCCAATCGCTATCCTACCAGTGTGACTTTGCTGCCACGCGGGGTACACATGGAGCCTCGCACGAAGAGACAGTCGATGCGGCCGCAGTTCGAAGCTGGCAACGATGCACGGCTGGCTCTCTCCCGCAGTGCCATGCAGGGATACCTCTCGTACGTGGAAGAAGTCGAGACACTGGTCAGGCGAACACTGCGGGCTCCTTGCTCGGCGGCCACAAACTCGCGGATCATTGCCTCGCTAAACGGAAGGGCTGCGGCCGTGCTCCGCACTGAAATCCCCCTGCGTACGCGAAGACGGTACGGTGCCTTCTTCACGGGAAGTGAGCTATCGGCGCGAGCGGTTGCCCCCCTTGCAAACACGCTTGCATCCGGTGCCCGTTGTCTTGATCCTGCCTGCGGAGCCGGCGACCTCCTTCTTGCGTGTGTGCAACACGCACCACTGGGACGGGATTTGGATTCCACGCTGAGACTCTGGAGTGACCTTCTGTCCGGGTTTGACATACATCCCGAGTTCATCCGTGCCGCCAGATCCCGACTGATTCTGGCGGCGTTGACCCGCCGTCAATGGCGGAAACCTGCCTCTGCGCGTCCAGACCAACTCTTCCAGCGCGTGATGGTCGGGGATGCTCTGCGAGCAACTGGCGTATACGGGCAATCGAATGTGATAGTGGTCAATCCTCCCTTCTTCGCGACTGCCGCGCCAGCTGGATGCTCGTGGTCAAGCGGTCGTGTATCCATGGCGGCCGTGTTCGCCGAGCACTGCGCGATGAACGCCAGCGCCGGCACAGACATGCTCGCGATCTTGCCTGACGTACTCCGAGCCGGAGCTCGTTACCGAAAATGGCAGCAAGTAATATCGGCGCGAGCGCGCATCGGCCAGATACAGACGTTCGGCCGTTTCGATGAGTGGACCGACGTTAACGTATTCTCGGTCATGCTACGTGTGGGAAGCGCCACAGGTGGCGAGGGTGTCGGATGGCATAGTCACCCAAGCACGAGTCAACGAGGGGGCACTGTAGGCGACAGGTTCGCCGTACGTGTTGGGCCAGTTGTTGACTACAGAGAACCTCATAGAGGACCTGCGTGTCCGTACTTCGACACGAACTCGCTACCTCGATGGGGAATGGTGCGCAACGCCTCCAAGCTCCGCAGGTTCTCGGGCAAGTTGCTAAGACCACCATTCGTGGCGGTCAGACGCAATTCCAGACCTGATGACTCACACCGTGCGGTACCGACGGTAGTGAGGGGCAATTCCCCAGTGGCTGTAGAGAACCACTTGCTTGTGTTGACGCCGCTGGACCGCAGCATGGGAAGCTGTTTGGCCTTGGTCCGACAGTTGCGAACCAGCAGAACTGACGCATGGCTCAACCAGCGTATCCGATGCCGGCATCTAACCGTCGAAGCCGTACGAGAACTGCCGCTCACGCCGTTCCGTCGGATCCGGTGCACGCCGGTCTCGCGATCGGGTCAGGCTCGCTCGCACAGATCATCACACTGCACGGGATGATTGAAGATCGCGGTACAGCCGGTCAACGACAGTATAGGTCTACTGGCGATCGCCCGGACCACTACTCCCTCGACGCAGACGTTCAAGCCAAACATCTGGCGACTTTCAAGTTCTCAAAGGAAATCATATGGCGACTGGGCGAGGAACTGAACGCGGGGCCAGACCAGAGCATCCTGGAGCTTGTGAAGAACGCATACGATGCCGACGCGTCGACCTGCACCGTTCAGCTGACCGACACGGCTCGGCCGGGCGGAGACGTAGTCATCATGGACGATGGCCAGGGAATGGACGGCGGCGAGATACAGGACGGCTGGCTCGTCCTGGGCCGGTCACGCAAAGACGCCAACGAGCGTACGAAGAGAGGGCGGATACCGGCCGGAAGCAAGGGTCTAGGTCGACTGGCGGCAATGCGCATGGGTCGCCGGGCGTCGTTGCTGAGCTTCCCGGCCAGCCAACCAGGTGTTGCCTACCGGCTTGATATCGACTGGGCGAGATTCGATTCAGTAGAGCTGGCCGACGAAGTCACGCTGACTGTAGAGAGGACGCTCACGGGAACTACTCAAAACAAAGGCACTGTCATCCGACTTGCCGGTCTGAGACAGGCGTTGAGCGAGAAGGAAGTCGAGGCCTTGGCTAGATCCCTGATTCTGCTGTCGTCTCCGTTTGGTCCCGAGAAAAGCGGGTTCCGTCCCATTCTGGATGCTCCGGAATATGGGGAGATGGAGCGACTCGTGGAGCGCGGGTACTTCAGCCAGGCTGACCTCCGGCTCGTGGCGAAGGTCAACAAGCTAGGCAGGGTCAGTGCCAAAGTCGTGGACTGGCGGGGACACCTAGTCTACCGAGGCCGGCATTCGGAGATCGCGGGTAGCGATGGGCAGATAGCATACCATTGTCCACCTGCCACGTTCGAACTCTGGATGTTCCTTTTGAAACGAGCCTCGTTTGGAGTCCACAGATCTGCGCCTGCCGCCGTGAAAGAGTGGCTTCGACGCTTCGGTGGCGTTCACCTGTATCACAACGGGTTACGCGTGAACCCATACGGCAACTCTGGGAACGACTGGCTCGACATGAACCTCTCGCGCGTCCGCAGCCCGGAAGAACGTCCCTCCACCAACAACAGCATCGGCAGAGTCATGGTAGAAGAAACGGGGAATCTGCTGGTCCAGAAGACGGATCGGTCGGGATTCATCGAGAGCGATGCATTCTCCGAGTTATCTCGTTTTGCCACAGACTCGCTAGAGTGGATGGCTCGTCTTCGTCTGAGAGATGCCGAGAAACGCCGACAGAGAACTAGAGCCGAGGCAAGATTCACGTCCGCCAAGGCGAAGGAAGTGCTGGAGGCGGCCCTGTCAAGTGTCCCGTCAGGCACGCGTGCGACCATCCAACGTTCTCTCGCTTCGTATGAGCGCGCGCGGGATTCGGAAACGGCAACGCTCCGTAAGGAAGTGCAACTGTATCGGACCCTGAGCACGGCCGGAATCACCGCGGCCACATTTGCGCATGAGTCGACGGGTAACCCCTTGAAGGTGCTCGAAAACTCCATCAACACGATCGCGAATAGAGCCCAGTCCGTCGTCCGTGACTACGCCTCGGTTCTTGCACCAGCAGTGGAGCGCGCAAAGGCCGCCACAAAAGCGCTGAAGGTCTTGGGGTCGGTGACCCTCAGTCTGATCGACAGCGAGAAGCGGCGCCCACAGGATGTGCCAGTGGACACGGTTGTCAGAGCGGTTGCGCAAGCCTACGCACCATTCATGGAAGAACGTGACCTGACTTTGGATCTGACGCTTGCGTGCGGCGATGTAACAGTGGAGTCAAGCGAAGCCGCAGTAGAGTCCATCGTCGCGAACCTGCTCAACAACAGCATATACTGGCTGGAGAACTTGCCCCGAGGAAAGGCCCAAATCCGAGTCGAAACAAAACTCATGGAGGCCGGTGTCGAGCTAAGCATCCAGGACAACGGCCCGGGGCTTCGACGCGTGTCCCCAGAAGATGTGTGGCTTCCTGGTGTGACGACCAAGAAGAACGGAACCGGACTCGGACTCACAATTGTCCGCGATGCGGTCGTAGACCTCGGCGGCAGCGTGGAAGCGCGGTCAAGGGGTCGCATGGGCGGCGCGGAATTCACGGTATTCCTACCTGTCTCCGCAAAGGAGGTACGACGATGAGAATAGCTGGCAAGGAGATATCGAAAGTAGCCGTTGTCGACGATGACCGTCGCGTCCGCGAGAGCACAGCTGAGATAATCGCTGACATGAACCTGAAACCTACCAAGATCACATCCGTGGGGCCACTGTCCGATTTCGTTAGCAGGATGGTGAGCGAGTTCCATGCCGTTGTGTGTGACCACCGCCTCAAGTCTCACGGCTATGCTTCGTTCCAGGGCGCAAGAGCTTTCCCGCGGCTGTACAGGAGTTACGTCCCCTCCGTGTTGTGTACCGCATTTAGCGACGCCGAGCCGGATGAGTTCCGCCGATATCGCCGTTATATCCCCGCTCTCGTGACCTCGGCGGCGGACACGGACGCCATAGTTCGAGGCTGGGAGGCGTGCATAAGGGAGTTCAGAAACGAGTACTCACCCCAAAGGGAACCGGTCCAGACCTTGGTGCGCATTGCCGCTGTCGACATGGGGTCGAAGCAGCGGATCGCCTTCGCCATCGTACCCGGGTGGGATACTCGGCAGGTTGTCAGGTTCCCCGTGGACATAGTACGCCTCTCCCTCAGACGTTTCCTCAGACCGGACGCACGTTTCTTCGCCAAGGTCAACATCGGCGCCGAGACGCCCGGGGACCTCTACTTGTCGGACTTCGAATACCGGGGCTAGGGACCGATGGCCAACTACGATCCGAAGCTGTACTTCGTAGATGTTGGACACGGCAACTGCTCGGTGCTGGTCGACGAACGAGGCGTTGTCCTCGTGGACGCAGGCCCCAGGAACCACGCGAAGCTCTTTCTTCAGAAACTCGGCATCAAGAAGGTGGAGGTCGTGCTCATCTCGCACGCAGACGAGGATCACATCGCCGGACTTCTGGCCTTGGTGGCGTGCGAGAGCTTTGAGATCGGGTCCGTCGCCCTGAACCCTGACTCGTGCAAGGATACTCAGCTGTGGAATGACTTACTCTATACGCTTGACAAGGCTCACTGTGAAGGGAAACTCAAGTTTCAAACCTCGCTCACCGCATACGACCTAGACACCGGGCGATTCGACCAAGGTGACGTGAGAATCCAGATCGTCGCACCCAGCCAGTACCTAGCCGCGAGGGGACCGGGCTCCAAGGACAGGGCCAGACGCAGGATTGCGACGAACTCCACTAGCGCCGTCGTGAGGCTTGTGAAGAACGGAAGACCGATGGCCTTTCTTGCAGGTGATATCGACCAGACGGGATTGACCAACCTCGCGAGAAGCAATCGCCCCACTCGGGCACACATCCTTGTCTTTCCGCATCACGGAGGACTGCCAGGAACGACGGATCCGGCCAGGTTCGCAGCAGAGGTCTGTAGGCTAGTCAAACCATCTGTTGTTGTCTTCTCAATCGGACGCGGCGAGCACGACACGCCGAATCCAACAGTCGTGGCGGCAATACGGAGGAACCACAGGGGCGTCAGAATAGTGTGCACCCAGTTATCTGAGCACTGCGCTCGCACAGTACCTACTACGGATCCGCCCCACACACGCGACCACCATGCTCGCGGCAGGGCTGCGCGTGGATGCTGCGCCGGCACCATCGAAGTGGACCTCGCGCATTTCCCACCGCATGTGAAGCCTGACAAGGCTACGCACAGAGAATTCATCGCTCGGGCCGCGCCCACAGCTCTCTGCACAAAGCGTCCATAGCGCCCAGGTGTTTGTGTCGGACGCATGGCGGCGTCCGAGTTCGGCCGTCAGCAGCTAGCGGCAGCGGGCCTGACTGACGACAGACATCTCCGGCAGCCGTCAGATCAGAACGGGCTCAGTCCAAATACCTGGTCACTAACCGCAGTCAGCACTTCCGCCCTGCAGCCGTAGGATTGCCACCGTTGGATGGCGTCGAGGAGGCGGGCGCGGAGCGTTTCCCCTGAGTATTCGCGGAACAACTTGTCCACGTGTAACCCGAAGCCGCGGTAGGCGACGAATTGGCATGGTGAGACGCCAAGGTCGTTCAACACCTTCTTGACTTGCTCGTATCGCATCTCGGACCGAATCGCGGCGTCGCGGTAGTTGCTGTTTTGACTGTCTGAGTCGCCGTCCGCCCGGCAGGGAGTCGAACCCTGCCGGAGCGAGGCGGCGTAGCGATGCCACGCAATCTCGACCGCGATGTCTCGGAATCGCTCTGACGGCATCATGCCAGACCGTCCAGCCAATCGCTGTCCTGGGCCGACGCGTTGTCACCCGAGTCGGTCACGTTCTCCGGGGCCGTTGGCTTGGCGTCAGCATCTGCCGGCTTGGTCCCGACGGCTGGAGCGGTGGCCGCGATTGATGGCGCGGGGCTTGCGGTTGAAGCTCCTCCGGCCTTCAGACGTTGGTGCGATTCGCTCACAAGGAACTGGAGCGTGCGCGACTCCAGTCCGAGTCCGATCCACTTGCGGATGGCGAGTTCAAGGTGGAAGGCAAGGTCGCGACCGGTTCGCGTCCGCCAGAGTTTCGCGACCTCGCGTAGAAACCACCGATAGTGGATGACATAGTGGTTCGGCAGCCCCGCGCCCTCAATGAGCGGCAGGACCGAGTGGTAGATCTTCTCCTCGGCATCGGCCGCACCCGAGCCAAGCAGGGGGTTGTCAGCGCCGGAGCGAATCTCGTCCAGCGTTTGGGTTGTTTCCCGGTTGAGTTCAACCGGTTCGAGCAGGCTATTCATACAGCATCTCCTTTGCCGTTAGGTGTTTTCGACTTGGGGCATCGGCCGTGGTCCCGGTCTGTGTTTCCCGCGCACTCGCACACTGGAGCACCAGACCACAGGAGCACTTTCCTCTGCCCTCATATAGTTATGTAGTCCTCGAAGCCCGATTTGCCAAAAAGAATCCGATTTCCCATCCAGTGGGTGAAGGAGGGACTGCCTGGGGGGCGGCTATTGAGGAAGGAGCAGGCTAAGGTTAAGGCTAAGGTTCAGAACCAAGAAGAGATTGAGGTTAAGGCTAAGGTCGAGGGCGAGGAAGAGGCCGAGGCTCAGAGCGAGGAAGAGGTTGAGATTGAGGCCAAGATCAAGAGCGAGGGACAGGCTGAGGTCTGAACTGAGCAATGCGCCAAGCGACAAAATGAGCTTTGAAGCAAGCTCTCGACCAAGCTTCCGACCAAGCTCTCGGAGGAACTTTCTAAGGAGCTTTCCGGCGAGCTTTCAGGGGAGCTTTGGGGAGAGGAATCGAGCGGTCGAATGGCGAGCAATGGACAATGCAGCAGTCAGGAGCCGACATGAGAACGCAGAAGAGCGGCCGCGGTCTGGTTCGGCCGTGGCGTGAGTCATTCGACACAATTATCGCCCAGGCGATGGCGCCAGGCAAACTCGGGCGGGCGGAACTTTGCCCGCCCGTCCGGTTTCACACCCTGAAGGCAGGACGGCCTCTCTACTGCACGAACAGGAAGTCCGCGTCCGGTATCAACGATACTGCGTTCTACAGGTTCGACCCGGCGAAGTCGGGGAACTTGCGGCTTGAGGCGAGTCGGGCCGCGAATAGACCACGTGGAGCATCGCGCTGTCGAGCGTGATGTCTTTGATGGCGTCGAGCATCACGGCCCGGTTCACCAGCGAATCCGCGACCGTGATGGCCGGCTTCTGCGACAGGGCGTAAAGCGTGAGGGTGTAGGTCTTGGGTCCGGGGCCCTTGGAATGGGGCGGCGTGAATTCCATCCGGCCGTTGACGCTGTTGTTTCCCAGCTTGCCGACGCCGGTCACGTTCTTGGGCAGGCTCTCGACGTCGGGCGGGATGTTGTACAGGACCCAGTACCAGTGGATGTCGGTCGGCGAGGCCACGTGGTGCATTATCAGGGCGTAGCTTGCGGTCGCGGTCGGAGCGCCGCTCCACTCGAGCGGGAGGGTCGCGCCCGCGCCGAAGCCGGTGTATTCAATCGGCAGCGTGTCGCCCTCGGCGACCACGCTGCTACGGAGCGTGAAGGTCCCAGTCTGCCTGGCCGAGCAAGCCACGCAGAGCAGGCTCACGATGATTGCGATGGCCTTCCAGTTCATGATTCCTCCTGTCGGTTTTCAGTCGTCGTCGTCGGGCGTTTGGAACAGGAAGTCGGTGTTCGGGATCGCCGGCATCGCGACGGGCTGCGAGTACAGGAACGCTCCCTGGTTCGTGCTGCTGACCCCGCCGCGCAGCTTCGCGAGCGCGCTCTTCTGTTCGCTGGTCAGCGTCTTGTACACGTCCGCGAATGCCGTGGCGTAGAGATACGATATCTCGCCGTCCAGCTTGCCGTACAGCCGGGCAAGGAGTACCACCTGGTCCCGGTCCACTGTGTCCCCGGTCATGAATTGCCGCAGCAGCGTCGCGATGGCCCGCCGTCGGCTGACGATTTCACTAAGGTCCTGGCGCTGGCTGTCCACGAGCCCGGTAATCAGCTTCCGCTGCGGCTCGGACAGGGCAGCAAGGAACTGCTCGCCGCTGTTGCCGGTAATCGTGGTGCTGATTGAGTAGTTGGGGTTGCCCATTGCCGGCATGTCCTTCATGTAGAACGAACCGAAATAGGTGCCGTGGCCCTCAGGACAGAAGTAGGCGTCGCCGTCAACCGATCCGGCGTACCAACTGAAGAGTTCGCTGGCATAGGTCATCACCGCCACGTTCGCGGTATGGGAAAGGCTCTGCTTGTCAATCTGGTCGCCGGTTTCGGGCCACGTGCGGGAGTCGCCAAAGGCCAGCTTTTTCAATGCGGCCTTCTGTTTCGCATCGAACGACCGGACTATGCTCCCCAGCACCTGAGCCCGACGATAGGCAAGCCGGCCACTCGCGGCGTAGAGGTCTGCCGAGTACTTCATGACCGCTGCCCTGTCCAGCCCGGTTGCGCCGGCCGGCAAATCCCCGTCCCGCAGCCGCGAAAACGCCTTGATGAGCGGGAAGCGCTTGTAGGCGAGTTCGCTGATTCCCGGTTCCTGTTCCTTGGCCAGTGATACGAGTTGCTGCTTCTGCTTGTCGTTCAGGATTGCCAGCATGTTGTTCGCAATACGGGTCAGGAACGACGTGTTGTGTCCCAGCTCGCCGGCATCGACGTCGCGCATGTACTGGAACCCGAAGAAGTCCGAGACCTTGCCCGGCGGCAGGAACGTGTTGCACGCCATATCCCCGGTCATGAACGCCAGTCCATCAAAGGCAATCGTGGTCAACTGCGCCCGGTCCGACGTCGCCTGCTCCAGCGAATACCCACCCTGCCCGCCCTTCGCCTCTCGCCCTTCGCTATCCGCCATCTGCGGTTTTGCGTCTTGGCTTGTGGCTTTTGGGTTTTGACTTCCACCCGGTCCGAGCATCTGCCTTCCGCCTTCATCCCTTCCCGATTCATCCTTTGTGTTTGGCGGCGGGGCGAGTTTGTGGATCGCCTCCGGATCGAACCCGGCTTCCTCTATGGCGTCGTGCAGGCCCGGCCCAGCGTGCAGGCCGGCAGCGCGGAACGAGTCATTGATGACCCGGGCGTCATCAGCCGTGAGCGAGGATTTGTCGTATTTCGAGAGGATGGATTTGACCGTTGCCTTCTGCTGGTCGGTCAGCGTCTGCTGCTCGCCCGGCGCCTGCGGCCTGTTGCCTTGCTCAGGCTGGGCCGGAGTCGTTGCCAACAAGGCCGTGACTATCATCATGCCGCATAGAATCGTGCTTCTTAGTTTGTTCATCGCCTCTTTTGATGCCGTTCCGGGACGAAAACTTGCGGTGACGCCCGGCTCCCAGGAATCCGGAAGGCTTGACTCAGGACAGGTTGTGAGGTGCTGCCAGATAGATTCAGACCGCGACCGAGTCACGCCCGCTCGCACACCCCAGATTCTGGATAGACGCCAGCAGATAGTCGACAGGCGCGGGCTAGTGAAGGAGCGAGCGCGCAGCCAGGAACGCACCGGCCAGGAGGGCGAACAGGCCGAGGACGAAGTCACCAAAGCGGCTCTTGGGGCCGTACCGCTGGGACAAAGGTCTGGAGACCAGCACCCAGGCTCCCAGGATGAAGGCGTAGCCGGCAATCCCGAGTGAGGCCCACCCAAGGCCTTCCTCGCTCAATCCGGACATCGCCCGAACCGCCAGCGTGAACGCAAGGCCGGTGATGGCGCCGAAGACTGCGTAGAACATAGGATGGTCGTAGTCAATCGGCTCCTTCGCCTCGGTGATGCTGACGTTCGTCGGCAGACGGCTTCGCAGTTCCTGTTCGAATCGTCCGAAGTCCTCGACCGCGTTCATGCTGAGCCGCCGGCCATTGCTAAACGTGGCCGTGATTTCTCTGGTAGCCTTGCGCGTAGTTCGCACAATCCTCAGCCCGATTACGCTCGCGAACTGGTAGCTCTCGGACGTATCCCCTCGAGTTCGCTCGATGCTGGATTCGCTCAGGCGTAGTTCAAGCTGGGAGTAGTTCCGAAGTGACCTGGCGAGCGCGAGCCGGGACAGCATAAGGCAGAGGGCCAGTCCTGCCAGGCAGATGAACCAGATGACCGGGGCCGAGAAGAGGTAGTCGATTGAGGACAGGGCGATGCCGCACCAGAGGCTGATGATAAGAGTAGCGTAGGCTCTCAGCCTCCGTTCCAGCTCCGCGGTCGAGGTAGTATAGAGTCGTTCAGTGGTCAAGTGGCCTAGTGGAAAACTGGGGACAGTCCCGCTGAGGACCAAATGGGGACAGTCCCACGGAGCGCTTGCGTCGGACTCAGCGCGGTACGGTCCCCATTTGGGCGGGACAGCCCCCGTTTTCCGCTACTGCTTCGGGTCGTAGATAGCGCCGAGGAAGAGGACCGAGCCAGTTACGTCGTCGCGGATGGCGCAGAGGAATGGGTGGTCGCAGACAAAGGAGAATTTCTCCTCCGGCCGCGGCATCGCGGTCATCATCATCTTGACTCCGGTTACTGCGGCGGCTTCGGTTCCTTCTTCGTTCACCTCGACGAATGTCTTGTGCAGCACATCGCTGATGGCTGCGGTCATGGGCGGGGCAACCATGGCCGAGAAGTCGGCGCCGGGCGTGAATGCAAGCCCCATGCCGAGCTTCGTGAGCGCGTCGTTCAGGTCCTGTTCGAACTCAATTCTGAACCGGGGCAGTGTAACCGTGCCTTTCTTCTCGTTGAATCCCGCGAATAGAAGTGAGGAGGGAGGAGTGAGGAGGGAGGAGATGAGCTTGGGAAGGCCCTGCTTGTCGCGCGGCAGGAAGACGTACAGGTTGAGCCGGCCGTCGCCGTAGGGCAGCACGACGGCCTGCATGGCGTCGTCCGCTTTGTAGCGGAACCGGTCCTCCCGGTTCATCATCAGGCGCTGCGCGGCGCCCGTGATCCCGTAGAAGTCGCGCGGAGCGGTCAGCCCCTTGTCGAATTCCCTGGTCCAGGTTCCCTTGAAGTAGATGGCGTTGACGAGAACGAGAAACTCCTCCGGCGTCAGCTCGCTGACAATCTGTTTGATACGGCCGCCGGTGTTCTGCGCCACCCAGTCGTTGATGGTGTTCACCGCGTCGGGCCGGGAGAAGTCCAGCGACGCGACCTCGGCACTGTAGTAGTTGCTGCAGTCGCCGCCGAACTGCTTCTGCAGCTTTACGCCCACACGCAGCCAGAGCGAGTTGGCGATGTCCAGGCGCACGCTTTTGTCGGCGCTCACCAAATCCGCGCGGAGTTTCTGGTTGCCGGCCGCGACCTCGGACCGGGAGAGCCCGGACAGGTTCATCGCCCCGGCCATGGCTTTCCAGGTCAATCCGGCTGAGCCGTGCGCAGTCATCTGCAGCGCGAGCGCGATGCTCAACGGCGAGATGAAAACGTTCTCCTGCGGTCTGGCCGCGGTGATGTGGTCGAAGAGCTGGAGCCCGAACTTGTTATCGGCCTCGACCAGCTCGGCGGTGCGGACGACAGCGGGCTGGGCGGCGGGTGCGGCCGAGCAGAAAAGAACGGCGGTGAGCAATAGGTTCATGGTGCCTCCAATGGTTCTGGAACAGGGTAGCCGGTATGGCATTGCTTGTCAAAGTCAACTTACCCTTGGGAGGGGGCGGGTATTCCGGGCCGATGGAAGACCAAGCTGCAAGCCCCGATGACCAAGCACCAATTCCCAATCAAGTCCCAATGAACAAAGCCCCAAGGCTACCTGGTTTGCCCTCTGGGTATTTCCCCATCGAATGGCCATTGGCGCTTGGGAATTGAGGCTTCATCACGGACTATTGGACTTCTCTGCGACGTGGCACTTCGGACCACGGTTGAACCGGTGCCGAAGCGGCAGTATCATGACTTGTACCTCATAAACTGACGTCTTGCAGCATTTGTCGCCTCGGCATGACGGCCGTTTTCGCCTTGCTGCTGGCGGCCGGGATAGCCAGGGCCGGCAACGTCGTCGACAATACGATGGCCCATGCCCAGTACATGTTCGACCACCGGTACGTTGATTCCGCTTACACGGATTCGGCATGGTATCTGGCGGCCGCCGTACACAGCCTCGCCCCGGACAACGAGAAGGGACTCTCCCTGTGGGCGCAGGTCAACGTAGAGATGGGCGACGACAGCCGAACGAATGTCGAAAGAGAGCACTACTACCGGCTGGCTGAACTGGGGGCGGAAACCCTGCGGACGCGCTTCCCGGAGGACCCCGCCGGCCATTTCTGGTGGGCTGCGGCTCACGGCGAGCGCATGCTCGTCCAGGGCATTCCCGAGGCGATGTTGGCCCTGCCGGCAGTTGTACGGGAAATGGAGCGCACGGTCGAACTCGACTCCAGCTTCGTTTTCCCCTACGCCGTACTGGGGATGCTCTATCGCGACCTGCCGCTGGTCGCCGGCGGCAGCTACGTGCGCTCGCGGCTTTACTTCGAGACCGGCCTTCGTCACGCCCCGAACTTCACGTTGCTGGGAGTGGAGCTGGCCCGGCTGGACGCAAAGGAGGGGCGCTATTCGGAGGCACGCACCCGGTTGCAGGATGTGCTTGAATGCAAGAGCCCGCTGTACGAAGCGGCGTACTTGCTGAATGACAAGCCCGAGGCCGACAGCATGCTGGCAGCGCTCCACCGACCCCGGTCAGAACGATCCTGACCTGCGCCCACGCCGATCAGGAACCGGCCATCCCAACCCGTCGATCGCTTGACGTCGGCACGCCTCCGGCTTGACAGCATCCCTCTCTCGTCGATACTTTCTCAGCATGTTCCGGGTAGACACTGACTGGAGGCTGTGATGTTCCGACCTTCGAACCAGAAGATATCAGGCGCGCTTCTCGTCGCCACGCTCGCGACGGCTGCGCTTGCCCTCGGCCCGCTGTCGGCCCACTCCGAGCTCGACTCACTCGGCCGACAGGCCTATCGCGTGCTCTGGGAGTTCCACCCGGTGAACGCGACCTGTTCCGGGTTCCACGAATTCGACGGGAGGCTCGGCGACTATTCGCCGGCCCGCGTCGCCACGTTCAGGCTGCGGCTCAACCGCTTCCTCGCGCGACTCGATAGCCTCGACACGCTCCGTCTGTCGATCGACGACCGCATCGACCGGCTACTGCTCATCTCAAACCTGAAGGTGGAACTCTTCTGGCTGGACCGTGTCAGACTGCTTGAGTGCAACCCTCAGTTCTACTCGGACGAGTGCATCGGGGGCGTATACTACGTGCTGCTCCGCGACTTCGCGCCGCTGCCGGACCGCGCCCGGCGCGCGGCCGCACGCCTTGAAGATGTTCCGCGTTTCATCAAACAGGCCCGCGCCAACATCAAGTCGCCGCCGAAGCTCTACGCCGAAGCGGCGATTGACGAACTGAAGGACGCCGAGGACTTCTTCCGGGAGAGCGCAACCGAGATCGGCAGGCAGGTCCCGGACCTCTCCGCGCGGCTTGCTGCTGATGCGGACCGGGCTGCTGCCTCGGTGCGAGCCTGGCGTACCGAGCTTGAGACGGCGCTCCCCGGGCTCAAGGACAGCTTCGCGATGGGAAAGACGAACTTCGACTACCTGTTGGCGACCGATGAGTTCCTCGACTTCGACTCCGACTCGCTGCTGCTCATGGGTGAGAACCTGCTCGCTCAGACCGACTCGACCATGAAAGCACTGCACGCGCAGGAATCGGCAAGCATAAGCCGCCACCCTCTCCAGCCGCCTGAGGACGAACCGGCCCCGCCCGGGTTCTCCAAACAGGACATTCTTGCCGACGAGCAGGCCGAGGTCGACTCGATGCGTGCCTGGGTCGAGCAGAGCGGCTATGCCACGGTGCCGGCCTGGGTCGGCCCCGTGCGCGTCGTCGAGACGCCGCCATTCCTGCGCCGGGTGATTCCGGGCATCGCGATGGAGGGCGCGGCCCCGCTCGACAGCGTGCCGGTCGGCTACATGTACATCCCGCCGCTGCCGGACCGGCTCGATTCAGCCCAGCGCATCCGGTACTACAACGCCGGCCGCCGACACGGCTACCGCGGCGGCATCGTACACGAGGGCCTGCCCGGTCACCACTTGCAGATTTCCATCGCCAATCACAATCCCTCTTTCATCCGCAAGCTCCAGTCCAATACCTGCCTGATTGAAGGCTGGGCGCTCTACTGCGAGCAGATGGTGGTCGAGCAGGGCTTGTATCCGCCCGACTCTTTTCCGGCATTGCGCTGGCTGGGCGGGGTCAAGTTCAGGGCCGCGCGTATCATCGTCGACGCAGGCCTCCACACCGGCCGGATGAGCTACGACGATGCGTGGCGGTTCATGGTGGCGAAGCTCGGACCCGACACCGCATTCTTCAAGGCCGAGGTGAGGCGCTATTGCCTCTCCCCGAGCCAACCGATGAGCTATCTGGTGGGAAAGACCCAGTTGCTGGCGCTGAGGGAGGCGTACCGCCGGAAGATGGGCGACCGCTTCTCGCTGAAGGACTTCCACGACCGCGTGCTGACTGAAGGGTCGATCCCGGTCAGCCTGATTCGTCGGAAGCTGCTGTCAGAGTAAGAACGGGGAACGGCGACTGCCCCTGAGCTTGCCCCACGCACCTCCGCGCTGCGAAGGTACAGCCCCCGTTTTTCGGACGTGCACCTGTTATCCCTCGGCCCAGTCGCCCGCCGCAGGAGCTGTGGCTAGTTCAGCTCGACGAACTGCCACGACAGGGAGTCGCGGACGAAGGTGAACAGCAGAAACCCGGGGTTACCGTAGTCGAGTCCGACCCCATCCGGCGCCATCGCGCCGCAGGTAAAGTGTTGCACCGCTCCGACCTGCATGTGACGCAGGCCGTGCGTGTGACCCGCACACCAGGCGTATGCGCCATACTTCTCCAGCAGGCCCTGGACCTTCACGCGCTCCGCATCACTCGCCAGCCGCCACATCATGGGCTTATCACCGTCATAGACCGGGAAATGCGTGAGGACTATCTTGACGTGGGCGCTGTCCTGCAGCTCGGTCTCTAGCCAGTCGAACTGGGTGGGACCGACAGTGCCGTCCGCGGTGTCGAGGAATATCAGTTTGATGCGGCCGGCGATGACGACCGAGTAGCAGCTTGGTCCGTAGTTCTGTTTGAACCGTTCCCAGCCGTCGGCCTGGAACAGGTCGTGGTTGCCGATGGTGGCGTAGTAGGGAATGCCGACGCGGTCGAGGTCGGACTTGATGCTGTCCACTTCATCCCCAGTCGCGTCGTTGGTCAGGTCCCCGAGCGCGCAGAAGAAGTCGATAGACCGGGCCGCGACTTCCTGCTTGAACTTCCCAAGCCGGTTAACGTTGTCATGCTGGATTTGCGGGTCGCCGAAGACCGCGAAGCGGAACGAATCCGGCTTCACGGCGACCGGCCCAGGTGCCGGCGGGTCGCCGCTGAGATTCTCCCTCACGCGGTCTTCCACGTTCGGCCGCGTGACAATACCCCAGAGATCCCACTTGCACGCGCACAGAGCGAGCAGAACGGCGCTGCCCAGCAGGAAGAGTCGTCTAGAAGTCATGTCTTACTCCGACACTCAAATCGAGATCGTGGAACGAGGCCAGCCCGCCCGAATAGCCGACGATTGCGGTCGAAACGAGGCCGGCGAGTTCCAGGCCGTCCCTCAGCCGGTATGCGCCGTCGGCCTCGAGCGGGAACTGCTGAGGATTGTGGGCCGTGAACCGATCATAGCTGGAGAGACCGGCCCTGATCCACCAGTTCTCACGCTGGATGAACTTCCACCGCAGCCGGTACAGGAAATTCCACTCGGCCGCGTCGCTGCTCCAGACCAGCGGCGACGAGTATCTGTCGCCGAAAACCGGCACGCGGCGGACCAGTCCGGCGCCGGCGTCGAGCCCGTACAGCGGCCCGGCTTCGAACACGACGAGCAAGCGGTTCTCCCCTGCCTGCCAGTCGGTCCATTGCTGGTGCTGGCCCGCAAGCCTCAGCGTCAAGTGAGCGGGACTGTAGACCTCTGCCGCCAGTCCCAGGTGAGCAGCCCCGAGGCCATTATTCTGGAAGAGATTGAGTGAGAGTCCGGCATCGACTTTGAAGAACCGGACCGGCGTGATGTCGGCTTGGAGGACTGCCTGCATCTCCGACTCAACTCCCGGCTCACCGCGATACCCAATCGCGGCAGATCCGACGACAGCCGCACGCGCCGTGGCCGCGAACAGAACCACCAGCGTCAGGAGCCTCTTCATTCGTCGTGAGGATACGACACCCGAAACGGTATTCAAGAGTTGCGCTTCATACCTTGGACGTGCCGACGTCGAGCAGGTCGGCAAGCGTAATCCCGCGTCGGGTGAGGTCCGCTTCCCAGACAACCTTCAGTCGGTAACCCTGTTCGGCGGCGAAGAGCTTCTTGTCGATGTCGTGCAACCGGTTGCGGCGCTGGTCCGGGGTCAGGGCCTTGCCCTCGTAGACGCGCGGATCGGCGTGCCAGTACGTTCCGTGGACTTCGACCAGCAACCGGTCAGGCAGCAGGAAATCGTAGGCGTACGGCCCGAGCGGGAACTGCCATCGGTAGTCCACGCCGGCCCCATCGAGCATCTTCGCCAGCCTCGCTTCGAGCCGGTTGTAGGCCCTGGCCGGGTAGCCGGTCGCCGCCTGCGCGGCTGCGGCCAACCGATGACGCGACCACGCGGTTGCCTTCTCGACGTGCCGACGCTGAGCGCGTCGCGCACGCGCGATGCGGTCCGGGTCCGGCCCGGCTACCAGATGACTTTGCTCCAGTCGCTCTGCTTCAGGCTCGCGTCCGCGGCGTCGGCAATCGCTATCTTCTCGTGCCGCATGAGGTCGTCCGACACGCGGTTCTCGAAGTTGGCCGGGTCCCGAATCGGAGCGTTGGGCAGCGTGTCCTTTAAGTACCGCAGCACGAACTCCATGTTGGCGCCGGGCTGGTGGCGCGGCCGGCGGTGCAGCGCGTCGATGACCGCCAGTTCGAGGCAGAACGAAGGCAGACGGACGCTGTGCAGGTTGCGCCAGATCTTCGTCAGGCGGATTTCATCGCAGGCGTCCGCTTCCTGAGTGAATTTGAGATGGGCGTCGAAATTGGTCCGTATCACCCGCTGGTGCGCGGTCTCGTATATCCGGTGGTCGTTTGCTCCGCCCCACTCCTGGCGGGCCGGGATAACCTGTACCTCCAGCCCGTGATACTGCAGGCCGATCGCAACGGACTGGCGGGTCGGCTTGTAACCCTTGCCTTTCAGGGCTTCGAACAGCCGCTCGTACAGCTTATCGGTGTCAAGCGGGGTCCGCGGCCCGAGCGACACCAGGATGTCGATATCGGTGGCGCCCTTGACACGCGTTCCTTTGGCATACGACCCGCAGAAGGTTATGCCCGAGAGGAACCGTCCGGCCCACTCGGTTATCGGGCCCATCAGCTCGGCGGCGGCAAGCTCGGCCGGCGAATCGCCGCCGGTCGGCAGGTCATACCTGGCCAGAATCGAACGGACGTAGTCATCCGATACCATCATACCTCCTCCGGCGCGACGCGGCGCCGGGCAAGTTCGAGGCAGACCACATATATCCCTGGCCCTGCAATTCGAACCAGGGCGGCACAGCATAGAAGGCCGCCCCCGGCGTGTCAACAAAGTCACAGGCTGCCGCTTGACATCCCGTTGCTCTGCCCCTATCATCCGGACTAGACCACGGCAGCGATGAAAGAACGAGACCGGCCCCGATGACGCAGCGGCAGAGTCGAAGATGCTGATACCTCCACCCGCCCAATCCGCGGATCGACCCGCTTCCTCAAGCGCTCCCGCCCGGCCATGAAAGGCATTGTCCTCGCCGGCGGACTGGGAACCCGGCTGCTCCCCCTGACCCGAATCACCAACAAGCACCTGCTGCCGGTTTTCGACCGGCCGATGGTCTATTACCCGATCCAGAAACTGGTGCAGGCCGACATCCGCGACATCATGGTCGTGACCGGAGGCAACAGCGCCGGAGATTTTCTGCGCCTGCTGCGGAACGGCAAGGACTTCGGGCTTTCGCACCTGCACTACGTTTATCAGGAAGGGGAGGGCGGCATCGCCGAGGCCCTCGCGCTGGCCCGGGACTTTGCCGAGGGCGACCGGGTCGTGGTGATTCTCGGTGACAACCTCTTCGAAGACGACGTCACGCCGTTCGTGCGGTCGTTCACGTCCCAGGCTCAGGGCGCCAAAATCCTGCTCAAGGCGGTTGACGACCCGGGCCGCTTCGGCGTGGCCGAACTGGATGGCGCCCGGGTCAAGGGCATCGAAGAGAAGCCGGCCCGTCCCAGGACCAACCTGGCGGTAACGGGCATCTACATGTACGATGCGAAGGTGTTCGATATCATCCAGACGTGCGTCCGGTCGGCGCGCGGCGAGCTCGAGATCACCGACGTGAACAACGCCTACATCCGGCAGGGAACGATGACCTTCGACGTCCTGAAGGGATGGTGGACCGATGCGGGGACGTTCGAGTCCCTGCACCGCGCGGCCTCGCTGGTCCGCGGCGAGGGCAGGGGCTAGGTCGCGGCCGAAGTGAAAGACCAACCCACTCCTTCGCCCGCGACCGGTACTCCCGGCTCATCATTTCCCGGCGTGCAGGTCGAGCTCATGTCCTGCGCGGTCGACTCGCGCGGATGGCTGGCGGAGCTCTTCCGCGCCGACGTGCTGGAGGCGGCCGGCATGGCGCAGGCGGAGCCGGTGATGGCCTACCTCTCGATGACCCGGCCGGGCGTTGCCCGCGGTCCCCACGCGCACCGCGAACAAACCGACCTCTTCGCCTTCCCCGGGCCGTCCGACTTTGAAGTAACGCTCTGGGACGACCGCCCCGGCTCGCCGACGCAGGGAATGCGCGAGACGTTCACGCTCGGCGCCAACCGACCCGCAACGCTCCTCGTCCCGCCCGGCGTGGTCCACGCCTATCGCAATGTCGGCGACGTTGACGGCTGGGTGCTCAATTTCCCCAACCGTCTTTACAAAGGGCCCGGCCGGAAAGAAGCGGTGGACGAAATCCGCTACGAGAATGACCCGCAAAGCCGTTTCAAGCTGGAGCAGAAGTGAAACTCCTAGTAACCGGCGGGTGCGGGTTCATCGGCTCCAACTTCATCCGCCGTCGCCTGGCCGGCACCGACGACGAAGTCGTCAATCTCGATGCGCTGACCTATGCCGGCAACCGGGCGAATCTGCAGGAGTTCGAAGGCGACGCCCGATACCGGTTCATTGACGGGCGCATCGAGGACCCAGCCAAGGTGAAGGAAGCCATGGCCGGGGCTGAAGCCGTCGTCCACTTCGCGGCCGAGAGCCACGTTGACCGGTCAATCGCCGACGCCGCGCCGTTCATTGCCACCAACGTCCTCGGCACGCAAGTCCTGCTCGACGTTGCGCGCCAGGTCGGGGTCGGGCGGTTCGTCCACGTATCGACCGACGAAGTCTACGGTGCGCTCGGCAAGGAAGGCGTGTTCACGGAGACAACGCCGCTGCGGCCGCGCTCGCCCTACGCCGCGTCCAAAGCTGCGGGCGACCTCCTGGCGCAGGCCTATTGGGAAACCCATCGCCTGCCCGTGCTGGTAGTCCGGCCATCCAACAACTACGGCCCGTACCAGTTCCCGGAGAAGTTCGTGCCGGTGATGGTCACGAACCTCGTCGAAGGCCGCAAAGTACCGGTTTACGGCCGGGGAGAGAACGTCCGTGACTGGCTGCACGTCGACGACTGCTGCCGGGGAATCGCGCTCGTGCTCGAACGAGGCCGGCCGGGCGAAGCCTACAACATCGGCGGC